>NZ_JAAGPS010000140.1:0-19398 GCF_017105025.1 Paraburkholderia sp. Ac-20336
CGAGCAGGCCGACCACGCTTTCGATCGCCGCCTTGCGGCCTTCGTAACGCACCTCGACACGCGCATCGAAACCGCGCGCCGCTTCTCGCGCTCGCGCGGCCGGCCGCGCATGCAGACCGCCCGCGTGCGTCAGCGTGATCTGGCGACGTGCTTCGGTCTCGACCTGGGCGGCACTCGCCTCGCGCACGGCCTCGGTGTTCACGCCGTCGCGCGCGCGCAGCACCAGCAGCGGCGTTTCGCCGGCCTTCACCGGGCCTGCCGGCGCGCGCTCGATCACCTCGAACGCATCCGAATTGGCGATCGCGATCACCGAGACGAGGCTCGGCGCATTGAGCGCGATCTGGTCCTGATCAAACTCGATCAGCACGTCGCCGGCATGCACGTGCGCGCCCTGCTCGACCATCGGCGCAAACCCCTTGCCGTTCAGCCCAACCGTATCGATGCCGATATGCAGCAGAATTTCCGCGCCCTCGGCGCTCGCGAGCGTGACCGCGTGGCCGGTGCGCGCGAGATGCGTGACGACGCCGTCGCACGGCGCGACCAGGCGACCTTCCAGCGGATCGATGCCGATGCCGTCACCGAACATGCCGCCCGAAAACACCGGGTCCGGCACGTTCTCAAGCGGCACGACCGGACCGGTCAGCGGTGCGAGCAAAACAATGTGATCTTCGGAATGACTCATGAGGCTGGACTTTTCGACACGTCGCATCTGCATTCTCGTCAGTGAGTTTCGGTGACTTTGTTGAGATGGCGCGGCGCATCGGGATTGCGCCCGCGCGCGGCGGCAAGGTCCGCGGCCATCACGTAAAAGGACAGGATCGCGGCGATCGGATCGAGCGCCGCGTGTGCGGTTGAAACAAGCGGCAGCGACGCGTCGGCCACGTCGTCGGGCGCGGCGAGCAGCACGCGCGCGCCGCGCGCGCGCATGTCGTGCGCGAGTTGCAGGAGGCCCGCCTGCTCCGGTCCGCGCGGCGCGAACACGAGCAGCGGATAGTCGCGATCGATCAGCTCCATCGGACCGTGACGCACTTCCGCGCTCGAAAACGCTTCGGCCTGGATGCCCGAGGTTTCCTTCAGCTTCAGCGCGGCTTCCTGCGCGATCGCGAGACCGAGGCCCCGGCCGATCACGATCATCCGTTCGATGCCGCGCAGTTCGTTCACGGCCATCGACCAGTCGAGCCGGCCCGCGCGCTCCAGCGCCTCGGGCAGCGTGTTCAGCGCGCCGAGCAGTTCGGCGTCGTTCTGCCAATGCGCGACCAGTTGCGCGGAAATCGACAGCATCGCGATATAGCTCTTGGTCGCGGCGACGCTCAGTTCGGGACCGGCGACGAGCGGCAGATGCCACTCGCACGCATCCGCGAGCGGCGACGCCGGCGCGTTCACGGCGGCGACCGTCAACGCCCCAGCATTGCGCAACGCGTTCATCGTGCCGACAAGGTCCGGGCTCTTGCCCGATTGCGAGAACGCGAGCGCAAGCTGGTCGCGCACCTGCAACGGCGCCTGCTGCAACGTCGCGACCGACATCGGCAGCGACGCGACCGGCACGCCGAGGCGGCTCATCGTCAGCGAGGCAAAGTAACTGGCGGCGTGGTCCGAACTGCCGCGCGCGACCGTCAATGCGACGTGGCGCGGCTGTTGCGCGAGCGTCGCGGCGAGCGCCGCGACGCGCGAGGTGTCCTCGAGTTGCGCGGCGACCGTCCCGGCGGACGCGAGCGCTTCTTTAAGCATATTCGACAATGGCTTCTCCTTCGACGTAAGTCGCGGTCAAGGTCAGTTCGCGATCGAACACGACCACGTCGGCCCACGCGCCGCGCGCGATACGGCCGCGGTCTTCGATGCCGAGATAGTCGGCGGCATAGCGCGACAAACGGTGTGATACATCGGCGATCGGCAAGCCGATCGAAACAAGATTGCGCAGCGCCTGATCCATCGTCAGCGTGCTGCCCGCAAGCGTGCCGTCGGCGAGACGCACGCCGCCCAGGCACTTGGTCACGTGCTGGCTGCCGAGGCGGTATTCGCCGTCGGGCATGCCGGTGGCCGAGGTGCTGTCCGTCACCACGTAGAGACGCGGAATCGCACGCAGCGCGGCGCGGATCGCGCCCGGATGGACGTGCAGCAGATCGGGAATGATTTCGGCGTATTCGGCATGCGCGAGCGCCGCGCCGACGAGGCCGGGGTTGCGGTGATGCAGCGGCGACATCGCGTTGAACAGGTGCGTGAAGCCGCACGCGCCGTGCTTGAGCGCGGCGACGGCGTCGTCGTAGGTGCCGAGCGAATGGCCGAGCTGCACGCGCACGCCGCGCGCCGCCATCTCGGAGATGATCTCCATATGGCCGGCGATTTCGGGTGCGAGCGTGACGACGCGAATCGGTGCGATCGACAGATACTTGAGCACCTCGTCCATCACCGCCGACACGGCCGCGTCCGGCTGCGCGCCGAGCTTGCCGGGGTTGATGTACGGCCCTTCCAGATGCACCCCGAGCACGCGCGCGCCGCCCGGCGTGCGCACCCGCGTGACGTTGCCGAGCCCGGCGACCACGCTCATCAGCTCCTCGCGCGGCGCGGTCATCGTGGTCGCGAGCAGGCTCGTCGTGCCGTGGCGCGCATGCGTGCGCGTGATCGTTTCGATCGCGTCGCCGGCTTCCATCACGTCGGAGCCGCCGCCGCCGTGCACGTGCAGGTCGATGAAGCCAGGCAGGATGTAGGGCGCGTCGTTCGTCGACGGATCGGCGCGCTCGCCGGTCAGTGCCGTGATACGGCCGTTTTCGTATTCGAGCGTGCCGTGAATCCACCCGTCGGTGGTGAGTATGTTTCCGGTCAGCATGAGTCTCTCTGGTGCGTGATACGTATGCAGCAAATTCGTGTGCCCCGGCTCGCGGCCCTAGCAAGCCCCGCCGCCCGGATACGCGCTTCAGGTGCGCAGTTCGGCGACGAAGTCGTAGTAGTCGTCGCGACAATAGGTGTCGGTCAGTTCGATCGCGCGCTGGTCCGCGCTATAGCCGATGCGCGTAATGACCAGCAGCGCCGTGCGCGATTCGATGTCCATCAGCGCGGCGATTTCGCTCGACGCGTTGACCGCGCGGAAGTGCTGCAACGCGCGCACGACCGCCACGCCGTGCTGCTCCAGATAGCTGTAGAGCGAATCGCCGATCGCCTGCGGGTCGGGCACGATCGCGACCGGCAGCGCCGAATGCTCGACCGCCATCACGATGCCGTCCGCGCGCCGCAGCCGCCGCAGGCTCGTGACGGCCGCCCCCGGCGACAGGCCCAGGTGCAGCAGTTCGTCGCGATTGGCAGCGCGCACGTCGCGCTCGAGCCACACCGAATCCGGACGGAAACCGCGCTGCTGCATCTTCTTCGTGAAGCCGGTGAGACGCGACAGCGGGTCTTCGACGCGCGGCGTGATGAAGCTGCCCGCGCCGCGCGAACGCCGGATCAGGCCCTGCTCGACCAGCAGCTCGATCGCCTTGCGCGCGGTAATGCGCGACACGCCGATCGCATCCGACAAGGTGCGTTCCGACGGCAGCGCCTCGCCGGCCGACCAGACGCCGCAATGGATCGCCGTCGTCAGGTTGCGCGCGAGCTGCAGGTAGAGCGGTGTGACGTTGTGCACGTCAGGCATCAATGCGGACCAGCGAGTTTCCATGGGGCTCCAGGAGACGCCGCGAGCAGTGCGGCCCGGAAAAATGAGAGCCCATTATATAACCAACATAATACCAGTCAATTAATTGGTCCCATGCTGGTATAGTACGCGGCAAAGCCTTGTCGGATAAGGCTCAAAGGCCAATTGGAACGGTGTTTCGAGACGAATTGGGAGATCGGGATTTACCCGTATCCGGTGGCTGGAACCATACCAGCGGATGCTTACCTGACTTTCGCCGGGCTCGAAAAAGCAGTCTGATCGATACCTGTTTAATACCAGTTTCGATCCACCCGTGGCGTGACAGCTTTGCTCGCCGCGGGCGTTCCAATATAGTGGCCGTGTACCAATCCCAAAAAGGTCCCGGGGAGCCGCACTTGACAGATTCCGAGGCGCAGCGGCGCGCTCACGCCGTCCGCCATTTCAATCGCTTCTATACCCTGTACATTGGCGCCCTGCATGAGCGCCTGACGAAAAGCGGGTTCTCGCTGACCGAGGTACGCGTGCTTCACGAGCTTTCTCGCGAACACACGCAAACCGCGTCGGCGCTGAGCCGCGCGCTCGGTCTCGACAGTGGCTATCTGAGCCGCCTGCTGACCAGTTTCGAACGGCGCAATCTGATTACGCGCCGCCCATCCGACACCGACGCGCGCCAGTCGCTGATCGCGCTCACCGAGCACGGCCATGCGACCTACGCGCCGCTCGACGCCGCCGCCACGCAGGACGCGCTGGCCCTGCTCGACCGGCTCGACATGCACTCGCAGCAGCAACTGATTGGCGCGATGAGGCTGATCGAGCGCCTGCTGCGCGAGCGGCCCAGGCACGAACTCGTCGTGCTGCGCCCGCCGCACGCCGGCGAATGCGGCTGGCTCGTGCATCGGCAGGCCCAGTGGTTCGCCGCGCAATACGGCTGGGATCAGACATTCGAAGGATTGCTCGCGCGGGTGGTCGCCGAGTACGCGCAGCGCAACGATCCGCTGCGCGAGCAATGCTGGATCGCCGAACAGGACGGTCTCGTGACCGGCTCGGCATGCATCGTCGGCGTATCGACGACGGTGGCGAGCGTGCGTTTGCTGTGGGTCGAACCGGACATGCGGCGCTTCGGCATCGGCACTCAGCTGCTCAGCGAATGCGTGCGTTTCGCGCGACGGGCCGGTTATACGAAACTCACGCTCGCCACCGCGAGCGCGTTGGCGGAACCGCGGCGGCTCTGCGAGCGCATGGGCTTCGTGCTGACCAGTGCCGTGGACACGCACCGTTTCGGCCGCGATCTGACGCTCGAACGATGGGAGCTGGAGCTCTAGCCACGGCCGCAAAAGAAAAGGCGCGGCACGACCAGTGTCGCGCCGCGCCTCGCCAGGCCGGAGATGCGTCGCTTAGAACGACGGCACCATCGAGCCCTTGAACTGCGTCTTGATGAACTGGCGCACGTCTTCCGACTGATATGCCGCGACCAGCTTCTTGACCCACGGCTGATCCTTGTCCTTAGCGCGCACCGCGATCAGGTTCGCGTAGGGGCTGTGGATGTCTTCGAGCGCGATCGCGTCTTTGGTCGGCTGAAGGCCGGCGGCCAGCGCGAAGTTCGTGTTGATGACGGCGGCGTCGACGTCCGCGAGCGAGCGCGGCAGTTGCGCGGCGTCGAGTTCGACGAACTTGATCTTCTTCGGATTGTCGACGACGTCGAGCGGCGTCGCGTTATTGCCGCCCGTGGCCGAGCCGTCCTTCAGCTTGATCAGGCCTTGCGATTGCAGCAGCAACAGCGCGCGGTTTTCGTTCGACGGATCGTTCGGCACCGCGATCTTCGCGCCCTGCGGCAGATCCTTCAGCGATTTGAGCTTCTTCGAATACGCGCCGAGCGGCGAGATATAGGTGAGACCCGCGCTGACGAGCTTGTAGCCACGCTGCTTGATCTGACTGTCGAGGTACGGCTGGTGCTGGAAGCTGTTGGCGTCGAGGTCGCCTGCGTCGAGCGCGGCGTTCGGCTGGATGTAGTCGTTGAATTCGATGACCTTCACGTTCAGGCCTTCCCGCTTCGCGACCTTGGTGACGACTTCCCAGACCTGCGCGTCCGGACCGCCGATCGTGCCGACCTTGATGACCTTGTCGTCGGCGTGGGCGCCGAGGCTGGTCAGGAATGCCGCGCCGGCGACGACCGCGGTGAGAGCTTTGAGGATGTTTCTGCGCTGCATGGGGTTCTCGCTGTTGCTGTTCGGTTCTCTGACCGGTGTCAGATCCGGATGAAAGACGGGCGATGCACCGGCCCTTGCGGGCGCGTCGCCGACGAAACCCGGAATGGTCTCATATGGCCGCGGGGTTGGGAAATACCCTGATCGCATATGGTTATGCGGCGGTGCGCCGGGCGGGTTGGCGGCGAGAGGCTGGCGTGCGTGAAATGCGCGTGGCGAGGCGGTGAGTAGCCGATAATTCAAGGCCGTGGCCGCGAATGTGCGCGCAAATGCGCACCGTCATCGTGACGAACTCGTTGCGAACATGCGCCAGCCCGACGCGAGCGGCCCGACTCCATTGCCTGTTGCAAGAACCTCATGTACGTCATCAACCTGATCTACACCGCCCCGCTCGACCGTATCGACGACGCGCTCGACGCGCATCGCGCCTTCCTCGCCCGGCAGTTCGACGCGGGCATCTTCGTCGCGGCCGGGCCGAAGGTGCCGCGCGACGGCGGCATCATCCTCGCGGTGCGCATCGACCGGGACAGGCTGGAGCGGATTCTCGCGAGCGATCCGTTCGCCGAGCAGAAGCTCGCGCGCTACGAGGTGACGGAGTTCAAGACGACGCGTCTCGCGCCGGGGATCAACTTCCCGGTACCGGACTGAGCGTTACGTGGAAGGGATCGCCGGGCAGGCGCGAGGGGTGCATGAGAAGCTCATGAAGGGCACATGAGCGCTGCACGAACGGTTCGCACAGGAAGCGGCGCCGCATCACGCGCGATGTCGCCGCCCACCCCGCCGCTGCCTCGACGTATGGCCTCAGTCGAGCAGCAGCTTGATGTCGTGCACCCACGGCGTCGCACCCTGACCGTCGCGCGCGAACAGACGCAGCTTGCCGTCCGTGTCGAACACGTAGCTCGCGGCCGTGTGGTCCATCGTGTAGCTGTCGGGCGTCTTGCCCGGCACCTTCGCGTAGTAGACGCGGAAGGCCTTCGCGACCTTGGCGAGTTGCTCCTCGCTGGCCGGACGCAGGCCGACGAAGCCCGGATCGAACGCCGACGTATATTGCGCGAGCAACTGCGGCGTATCGCGCTCGGGATCGACGGTGACGAACAGCACCTGCACGCGCTTCGCGTCTTCCGGACCGAGCTGCTGCAACGCCTGCGACAGTTCGGCCATCGTCGTCGGGCAGACGTCGGGGCAATGCGTGTAGCCGAAGAACAGCACCACGACCTTGCCCTTGTAGTCCGCGAGCGTGCGGATCTTGCCCGAGGTATCGGGCAACGAGAAATCGCTCGCGAATTGCGTGTTGCCGGTGATGTCGACATTCGAGAAGGCGGGCGGCTGCTTGCCGCAACCCGCCGCGAGCAGCATGCCGCCGAGCGCGCAGGCCATCGCAGCGGCGCGCGCGACGCGCGCAAAGCGGTTCTTGAACATGGTGTTACGCGCCGATCACGACGCGCGCATAGTGGTCGATCAGTAGCGCGGCGAACAGCAGCGACAGATAGACGATCGAGTAACGAAAGGTTCTGCGCGCGAGATCGTCCGAATACGCCCGGTAGATCTTCCACGCATAGGCGAGAAACACGGCGCCTAGCAGCACCGCCGACGCGAGATACACAACGCCGCTCATGCCGGAGATGAACGGCATGAGCGTGACCGCGAACAGGATCACCGTGTAAAGCAGGATATGCAGGCGCGTGTACTGTTCGCCGTGCGTGTTCGGCAGCATCGGCAGGCCAGCGTTTTCGTAGTCCTTGCGGCGGTAGAGCGCGAGCGCCCAGAAATGCGGCGGCGTCCACACGAAGATGATCAGCACGAGAATCCACGCGTCGCCGGGCACGTGGCCCGTGACCGCGGCCCAGCCGAGCGCCGGCGGCATCGCGCCCGAGGCGCCGCCGATCACGATGTTCTGCGGCGTGGCCGGCTTCAGCAACAGCGTATAGATGACCGCATAGCCGACGAAGGTGGCGAGCGTCAGCCACATGGTCAGCGGATTGGCGAACGTGTACAGCGTCCACATGCCGAGGCCGCCGAGTACGGCCGAGAACAGCAGGATCTGCGGAGTCGTGATTTCGCCGCGCGCGGACGGGCGCCACGAGGTGCGGCGCATCTTGGCGTCGATCTGCTGCTCGACGAGGCAGTTGATGGCGAACGCGGCGCCGGCCAGCAGCCAGATGCCGACGGTGCCGCCGATCAGCACGGTCCACGGGACCATGCCGGGCGTCGACAGGAACATGCCGATGACGGCGCAGAACACGGCGAGTTGCGTGACGCGCGGCTTCGTCAGGGCGAGGTATTGGGAAACCCGGTTGCCGGGAGTCTGGGAGAGTGTTGTGCTGTCCATGTGGGTCACGCTGGCGCGGCATCGCGCGCTGGAAGCACGGCGCGGCCGGGACGGCTATAAGCGATTCGAAAGTTTAACATAACGAGCAGAAGCAGCAGGATCGCGGCGCCGCCATTATGGGCGACGGCAATCGGCAACGGCCACTGCAGCACGATGTTCGACAGCCCGGTGATGAACTGGATCAGCACGACGAGCAGCACGCCGTTCGCGGGCCGGCGCAGCGATTCGAAGCGGCGCATTTTCAGCGCGAACCACACGAGATAGGCGATCACGACGAACGCGAAGGTGCGGTGCGTCCAATGAATCGCGACGAGCGCGTCCTGCGTGATGACGTCGCCGTCGCCCGTCATGCCGAGCGCGCGCCACAGGTGGAAGCCGTGCGCGAAGTCCATCGGCGGAATCCATTGGCCGTTGCAGGTCGGGAAGTCGGTGCAGGCGAGCACCGCGTAATTCGTGCTGACCCAGCCGCCGAGCGCGATCTGCAGCACCAGCAGCGCGAGACCGGCCAGCGCCGCCGCGCGCCAGCGCGCGGTCTCGGGCTCATCGGCCGGCAGCGGCGTGAGCCGCGCGGCCAGCCAGCCGAGCGTGCCGAGCAGCGCAAGGCCGAGCAGCAGATGCGTCGTCACGATGACCGGTTGCAGCTTCAGCGTCACGGTCCATGCGCCGAACGCGCCCTGCACGAGAATCAGCAGCAGCAGCGAGGTCGGCCACCACGGCGACACGTGCAGCGGCCGGCGCTTGATGCGCGCGGTCCACGCGATGACCGTCTGCGCGATGATCAGCACGCCGATTGCCATCGCGAAATAGCGGTGGATCATTTCGATCCACGCCTTCGTCATGCTGACGGGCCCGGTCGGCATCGCCCGATAGGCGGCGGAAATCGCCGCGTGCGCGATGAACGGCGACGACGTGCCGTAGCAGCCGGGCCAGTCCGGGCAGCCGAGGCCCGAATCGGTGAGGCGCGTGAAGCCGCCGAACATCACCAGATCGAGCGTGAGAAAGGTGGTGAGCCAGACCAGCTTGCGGAATTTGTTGTCGTCGGCCTTGGCCCACACGTAGGACAGCGGCAACAACGCGATACACAGGCCGATCAGAGCCAGTTGCAATACGAACATCTTTTTTACCCTGGTTGCGGCATCAGCCGATGCTCGACCATTTGAGCAGTTTGGTCACGTCACCCTTGATCTTGCTCGGGTTCGCGTCTTTCGGGAAACGCATCATCAGATTGCCGTTCGGATCGACCATGAAGATGTGGTCGGTCACTTGCGTGCCGGTGTCGACGGGCAGCCATGCGGCCACCTGCGCCGGATCGGCGATCAGCATGCTGGTGTCGGGGTAGGCCGTTTGTATCACGTCGGCGACCTTGCCTGCATCGGTGCGCAGCCACACTTCCACGACGCGCTCGCGTTCCGGGCCCTGCGCTGCGCGGATTTGCCGCATGAAGTAGAGCTTCGTGACGCACGCCTTGTCGCACGCGCTGCCGTCGACCGAGATCATCAGCCAGCGGCCGCGCAGCGATTCGAGCTTGAGCGGCTTGCCGTCCTCGCCCGTGACCACGAGCGAGCCGGGGATCGGCCGCTGCGGCTCGATCAGCGTGCCGTAGCTCGTGCTGCCGCCGGTCGGCTTGACCACGTAGTACATGAAATACGACACGGCGATCGGCGCCGCGCCGATGATTACCAGCAGCAGCAGAATCCAGCGGCCGCGCCGCCACGAGCCCGGACCGTTCGGTTGACCGGGGATCGCTTTCGCGGCAGCGGGATGGCCGCCGCGCGGCGAACGGGGGGTTTGAGTCGACACTGCAGGACCTCTTCTGTTTCAATGATTTCGCAGTTTGCCCGGGCTGGTCATCGCGGAGTTGTCCGGCACCGGCGGCCGTCCCGGCCGGGCGGGGACGGTGCGCTTGCTCGGCGCTTGCCCCGCCTTTGCTTCACCTTTACTCCGCCTTTACCGCACGCGGGCTTCGCTCGCGCCCCGCTGCGGCCACGCGCCCCGCCACCTCGGACGCGCTTCTTTTCGCCCCGGCTACCCGAGCGCAGCGCGTACGCCACGCTACGTACCCGGCGCGTGCTCCTTTCGCGCCGCGCGACGCGCGGCGTACAAACCAAACCCGAGCGCCGCGACGGCCATGCCCCACCACTGGAACATGTAGCCGTAGTTGCGCTCGACGCCGGTGGTCGGCGCGGGCCAGTCGCGCACCAGCTTGTCGCCATCGTCGCTCGTTTGCTGGATCACGAACGATTGCAGCGGCAGCCCGGTTTCCGCAGCATACGCGGCGACCTCGAGATTCTGCCGGATCAGTTGATGCGCGGCCGAACCGCCCTGCCCCAACTCGAACGCGCGCGACGCATCGGCCCGCGCGATCCCCTCGATCTCGACCTCGCCTTGCGGCGTCGCGTACGGCGCGATGGTCTCGCGATTGCTCATGTTGCGCGGCAGCCAGCCGCGATTGACCAGCACGTAGCCGCCGTCGTCCAGTTTAAAAGGCATGACGACATAGAAGCCCGGCTGATCGTTATACGGACGATTATCGAGGTATACGACCTTGTCCGCGACGAAACTGCCACGCGCCTTCACGCGATGAAATTCGATGTCCTTCAGCGCGAGCGGCGCGGCGCTCACCGGCAATGCAGGTGCGTTTTCGAATTGCGTGATGCGCGCCTCGAGCGCTTCCTTCTGATGCGCGCGGTCGCGTTGCCAGAAGCCGAGCCGCACCGTCACGACGACGACCAGCAGGATCAGCAGCGCGGGAATCAGGCGAAACTTCATTGCATGCGCTCCGGCGATGTGTCGCGAGTCACCGGCAAGCCCCGGCGAATGCCCGCATGCGGTGCGATAATGTCTGTCTTGCCACTGCGCTTTCCCGTTTCAGTTGGTTCCATGCACATTATCGTTCCCATCGCCTTTGCTCTGATCATCGCCAGCATGGTGTCGGCGCTGTATTTCATGATGCACGACAAAGGCAAGACCAAGCGGATGGTCTGGTCGCTCGCCACGCGAGTAGGCCTGTCGATTTCGCTGTTCCTGTTCATCCTGTTCGCGCACTGGATGGGCTGGATCCAGTCGACCGGTATTCCGTACGGGCGCTGAGCCTCGCCGGCCCAAACCGGCGTAGTGTGAACCGCTCATACGCCAGCGCCTGATCTGCCGGGGCTGCTTCGCGCAAGCGGGTTCGCCGATCCTACGCATCGACTCCGGGCCTTGAACCCGGCGCTTCAGGTTTCGGACCGCTCAGGCCACGAACGTCAGCGATACATTTTCCGCACCGCCAAACAAAACGCCGCCCTGACAGGTCGAGGGCGGCGCTGCACAGATCCTTGCCTACTGCTCGTGCGCGCCGCCCGATGGACGTTGCGCCAACGGCCCGCGCACATCCGGCCAAGCGGTATGCGCGAGCCCGACTGCGTTACAGCCAGTACACGACGACGTACAGACCGAGCCACACGACGTCGACGAAGTGCCAGTACCAGGCCGCGCCTTCGAACGCGAAGTGATGTTCGGGCGTGAAGTGGCCGCGAATCAGACGCACCAGCACCACCGCGAGCATCGTGCCGCCGAGGAACACGTGGAAGCCGTGGAAGCCCGTCAGCAGGAAGAACGTCGAACCGTAGATGCCCGAGGCGAGCGTCAGATTCAGTTCGTTGTACGCGTGGAAATATTCGAAGCCCTGCAGGAACAGGAAGCACACGCCAAACACGAGCGTCGCGGCCAGCCAGGCGATCGCCTTCTTGCGATGGTTGTCGCGCAGCGCATGGTGCGAAACCGTCAGCGTCGCTCCCGAGGACAGCAGCAGTGCCGTGTTGATGGTCGGCACCGGCCACGGCTGCATCGACTTGTAGGTCGACACCAGGTTCGCGGGACCGTTGTTCGGCCACACCGCCGAGAAATCCGGCCAGATCAGCTTGAAGTCGAGGCTGCCCAACTGATGCAGCGCGATTTCACGCGCATAGAAGAGCGCGCCGAAGAAAGCGCCGAAGAACATCACTTCGGAGAAGATGAACCAGCTCATGCTCCAGCGGTACGAGCGGTCGACGTTCTTGCCGTACATGCCGCCTTCCGATTCGGCGATCGCGTCGCCGAACCAGTGCCACAGCGTAAAGAGCAGCCACAGCAAACCGACGAGCACGCCGAGCGGCGCCCACGTGTGTTCGTTGATCCAGGCCGCAAGCGATCCGAGCATGACCAGCAATCCGGCAGCGGCGCTGATCGGATGCCGCGACGGATGCGGTACGAAATAGTACGGGCTCTCGTTTTGACCGCTCATTCTTGATTCTCCACTTCAGTCCAGTTGTTCCGGAATCTCCGGCTGTATCTTCGGCGGCGCGTCGATACCGCACCGCTTCTCTCTAATTCGTGGGCTTCGCTGCCGTTGCCCTACCCGACGACCGCATGCACGACGAGAATCAGCACACCGATCAAAATCGCCGCGCCGATCAACGCCGCCACGATCACATGCAGCGGATTGAGTTGCGTGGCATCCGCTTCCAGATCGCGGCGCCTGCGCACGCCGAAAAACGACCAGAACACAGCACGCATCGACTGACCGAAACTGCTCTTGCGCGGGCTGCCGCCGTTATCGCTCATCTCACCTCGTCCTTCATCTGCGGCTTGCGCCGTCGCACCCGCATCAGACCGGCTTCGCGGCAGTGGCCTTCGCGTCCGCCTTCGGCGCCGCGTCGTCCGTGCTCGCCGCCGCCGGCGTATTCAATTCGAAGAACGTGTACGACAGCGTGATCGTTTTCACATCCTTCGGCAACTTCGGATCGACCACGAACACCACCGGCATCCGCTTGCTCTCGCTTGCGTTCAACGTCTGCTGCGTGAAGCAGAAACACTCGATCTTCCTGAAGTACTCGGTCGCCTGCTTCGGCGCGTAGCTCGGAATGGCTTGCGCGTGAATCGTGCGCGCCTGTTCGTTGCTCACGTCGTACATCACCGTCGTCACTTCGCCCGGATGCACGTCGAGGCTACGCTGCTCCGGCCTGAAACCGAGCGGACCGCGCGCGTTCGCATCGAATTCGATCGAAATCGTGCGGCTCATGTCGACCTGCGTATTCTTCGCCTCGCGCACCGAAACATCGCGCTGCACGAGGTTGTTGATGCCGGTCACCTGGCAGATCGCGCGATACATCGGCACCAGCGCGAAACCGAAACCGAACATCATCACGGCGACGACGAACAGCTTGACCAGCATCGAACGGTTGAAAGAGCGGTCGGCCGGAGCCGGCGTTTGCGTCGACATTCGAATCCTCAACAAACCTGCAAGCAGACTTCAGCGGCCGCGGCCGTCAGCCTGCGCCCACCCACACCGTCAGCTAAACCAGCACTGCTTGACGATGACGCTCACGAAAAACAGCGCCGCGACCGCGAACATCACCAACCCTATCCGCCTGTTGCCCGCGCGAATCTGCTCCGGCGTACGTCTTCCCTCTGGATTGCGCGTCATGCTCGATTGTCTGAATACGGTTCGTCACTGACGAGGCCGCCCACATGGCGGCCTCACGAAGCGCCGGGTTCCAGAGCGGCATGCCGCGCCGCCGGAATCCGGCACTTCGGAAGAGGCTTACTCGACGGTCGGCGGATGCTCGAACGTATGGAACGGTGCCGGGCTCGGCACGGTCCACTCGAGACCCGTTGCGCCGTCCCACGGCTTGTCGCCCGCTTCCACGTGCTCGCCACCGCCACGGTAAGCCGGCAGCGCCACCGCGAACAGGAAGTACACCTGCGAGAGACCGAAGCCGAACGCGCCGATCGAGATGACCTGGTTCCAGTCGGTGAACTGCGCCGGGTAGTCAGCATAACGACGCGGCATGCCCGCGAGACCGACGAAGTGCATCGGCAGGAACGCGAGGTTGAAGAAGAACATCGACGCCCAGAAGTGGATCTTGCCGCGCGTTTCGTTGTACATCCAGCCGGTCCACTTCGGCGACCAGTAGTACCACCCCGAGAACAGCGCGAATAGCGACCCCGCCACCAGCACGTAATGGAAGTGCGCGACCACGAAATAAGTACCGTGATACTGGATGTCGAGCGGTGCCATCGCGAGCATCAGACCCGACAGGCCGCCGAACGTGAACACGATCAGGAAGCCCACCGCGAACAGCATCGGCGTTTCGAAGGAGAGCGAACCGCGCCACATCGTCGCGACCCAGTTGAACACCTTCACGCCGGTCGGCACCGCGATCAGCATCGTCGCGTACATGAAGAACAGCTGGCCCGTCACCGGCATGCCGGTCACGAACATGTGGTGTGCCCAGACCATGAACGACAGGATCGCGATCGACGCCGTTGCGTACACCATCGAGCTATAGCCGAACAGCGGCTTGCGCGAGAACGCCGGGATCACCTGCGAGACGATCCCGAACGCCGGCAAGATCATGATGTACACCTCGGGGTGCCCGAAGAACCAGAAGATGTGCTGGTACATGACCGGGTCGCCGCCGCCCGCCGCGTTGAAGAACGACGTGCCGAAGTGGCGGTCGAACAGCACCATCGTGATCGCGCCCGCCAGAACCGGCATCACGGCGATCAGCAGGTACGCGGTGATGAGCCAGGTCCACACGAACATCGGCATCTTCATCAGCGTCAAGCCGGGTGCGCGCATGTTCAGGATCGTCACGACGATGTTGATACCGCCCATGATCGACGACGCACCCATCAGGTGGATCGCGAAAATCGCGAAGTCCATGCCCGGGCCCATCTGCGTGGAAAGCGGTGCGTAGAGCGTCCAGCCCGCGGCGGTCGCGCCGCCCGGCGCGAAGAACGAGCCGACCAGCAGCACGGCCGCGACCGGCAGCAGCCAGAAGCTGAAGTTGTTCATGCGCGCGAAGGCCATGTCCGACGCGCCGATCTGCAGCGGCACCATCCAGTTCGCGAAGCCGACGAAGGCCGGCATGATCGCGCCGAACACCATGATCAGCCCGTGCATGGTGGTCAACTGGTTGAAGAACTCGGGACGCATGATCTGCAGACCCGGCTCGAACAGCTCGGCACGGATCATCAGCGCCATCACGCCCCCGGACAGGAACATGGTGAACGAGAAGATCAGGTACAGCGTACCGATGTCCTTGTGGTTGGTGGCGAACAGCCAGCGGCGCCAGCCGTGCGGCGTTTCGTGGGCATGGTCGCCGTGCACGTGCTCGTGGCCCGCGACTACATCGTGTCCGATGCTAGACATGACAATCTCCTAAAGCGAATTCTGCGGTGCTGACCATGAACACGTCAGGCTGCCGGGCTGATCTGAACGCGCCGGGCTTCCTTCGCGTCGGTGCCGCCGGTGATCGTTTCCGGCTTCTTCAAAATAATATGGTCTTCGGCAATGCCGGCTGCTTTCAGTGCGTCGCGCACGGCTTGCGCACGATCCTTCGCGAGCCTCGCGTTCAGATCGGCCGAACCGGTGGCGTCGGTAAAGCCCGACAGCGTGAATTTCGCATCCGGATGCGCCTTCGCGTAGGCCGCGGCCGCCTCGACCGCCGCTTTCGCGTCGGCCGGCAGCGTGCTCTTGCCGGTCTCGAAGTAGACGTTCGCCGGCAGCGTGGCCGCCGCGCTATCCGTGGCGGCCGCTGCGTCGTTGCCCGAGGCAGCCGGCGCGGACGCCGCTTCCGCACCCGAGGCCGCGGCACCCGCGTCGGCCAGATGGTTGCCGCCTTCCGGCAGCTTGCCGTTGCGCGCGTCGGCCACCTGCTTCGGCTGGAGAATGTCGCCCGTGTGGTTGCCCCACGAGTTGCGTTCGTAGGTGATGACCGAGGCGATTTCGACGTCGTTCAGCGTCGGCGCCCACGAAGGCATGGCGTTCTTGCCCTTGAGCACGAGGCTCACGTGATCGGCGATCGGGCCGTTGGCGATCTTGCTGCCGTCGAGCGCCGGGAATACGCCCGCGCCCTTGCCGGTCGGCTGGTGGCAGACCGCGCAGTTCGCCGCGTAGACCTTGCCGCCGCGCTCCATCAGCTCGGCCATCGTGTAGGTCCTGTTCGGATCGTCCTGGCCGGCGGCCATTTTCTTCTGCTGCACCTCGACCCACTTCGCGTAGTCGTCGGCCGACAGCACCTCGACGACGACCGGCATGAACGCGTGCTCCTTGCCGCACAGTTCGGTACAGAAGCCGCGGAACGTGCCGGTGCGGTTAGCCTTGAACCACGTGTCGCGCACGAAGCCCGGGATCGCGTCCTGCTTCACGCCGAAGGCCGGCACGTACCAGGAGTGGACCACGTCGTTCGCGGTGGTGATGATGCGGATTTTCTTGTCGACGGGCACCACGAGCGGGTTGTCGACTTCCTGCAGATAGAGCGTGGAGATCGGCTCGCGGCCCTCGGTCTCGGCGCGCGGCGTGGCGAGCGTGGACAGGAAGCTGATGCCCTCGCCCGGGCCCTTCACGTAGTCGTAGCCCCACTTCCACTGGTAGCCGGTGACCTTGATCGTGAGGTCGGCGTTCGAGGTGTCCTTCATCGCGACGACGGCCTTGGTGGCGGGCAGCGCCATCAGCACGACGATGACGAACGGCACGATCGTCCAGATGATTTCGACGGTGGTGCTTTCGTGGAAATGGGATGCCTTGTGGCCTTTCGATTTGCGGTGGGCAAAGATCGAATAGAACATCACCCCGAACACGCCGACGAAAATCACCGTGCAAAGCGCCAGCATGAACATGTGCAGGCTGAACAGCTCCTCGGCGATTCTCGTTGCAGGCGGCTGGAGATTGATCGCGTTGACGGCTGGGCCGCCAGGAGCATCGCCCACTGCCAGGGCGGCACCGGCGAAAAGCAGTCCGCTCGTCGCCAGCACGCTCGTGAGCGCTCGCTTGATTGTTTTCATAGCTTCCTTACCCAAATTTTCCATTCAAACCCATCGACCCCGCTGGCAGCGTGTCTCGCGCGCCCCCTTGAACGCCGCGTGTCCGGCACTACCTAACAGCGTGCCAGCCACATCCGCAGCTCGCCTGCGAACTGCGCGCGCCGATTCTGCGCGAGATGTTGCCCGATCATGATCGTCTGCCCGCGCGAGACCAGCTTGATCTGGTCGCGCGGCGTTGCACCCGGCTCGATCCGCACCCAGCGCGGATTGAATTCGAACTGCGTAATCTGCTCGGCGCTGACCTGCTCGATCACGAGCCGGCCAGGAAACAACCGGATGCGCTCGTAATCGACAGCATGACGCGCATATATTGCAAACGCGATACCTACCGCCAGCAACTCGATTCCGGTGAACGGCAGCACCAGCCAGGCGCCGACCAGAACCAGCATGAAAGCAATTGCCAGCGAGAACAACGCAAGCGACACGTACAGGCAGACAAACTGCCGCGGCGAGATCGAACAGTTGCGCTTCATGGTCCAGTCCTTGAGGACGGGCTCCGAATCCGCCAGCAGATGATCTGATGCACCCATCGCTGCCTCCTGCGAATCGCTGCTTCCGGTCCGCCTTCTTCTACTTCCTCTACTGCCCGGATGCTTCCCGCGGCCGCCGCTTTTGCCGTGCACGCCGCGCATCTTCGCGACGACTTTCGCCACCGCTTGCGACCGCTCCAACCCCTACCGCGTCACTTCATGCTGCCGTCTTGCGCCCTCGGCTTACCGCCGCGGAGGTGGGAACTCCGGGCGACAAACTGACGCATTATAGGCGCGATCCATGGCATCCACAAGCAAGCCCCGATTGCCCCGCAAGCCAGGCGCGACAAGCCTTAGCGCCATTTTGCCCAGCCTTTTGCGGCTCTTTCGAAAGGCAAATCTCAGGCATAACAGATGTCCTCTTTACCGCGTCGGCAACCCCTCTGCAAATGGGCCAAAGCACCGGTCGACAACCGCCGCGCAACGTGCTAACGACAGGCCGGCAAGCGGCCTGTGCTCCACCGGCAAGTACAGGCAAGACGCCGGCAAGACACAGGTAAAACACAGGCAAAACGCCGCCAACGCGCCGGCCATCCGCTAACGGCGCTTGCCCGAACCGCGTCCGATGTCCTCGATGCGCACGATGCCATGGCCCTCGGCCGTGGTGCGCGGCACCGCTTTCCATGCATGCCCGTAGATCACCTCGAAGGTCAGCGCGATCGTGCCGTCGGCGCGCCGGCGCGCTTCGAGCGCCGCGAGGAGAGCCTTGTGCAGCCTGCGCGCGACGGCACCCGGCAGCGTCTCGCGCTCGAACGGATATGCGCCCCAGCGGCGCACGTCCGCGAGCAGCGACTCGGGCGACTTGTAGGTGATCGTGAGCGTTTCCTGGTCCATTACCGGAATCTCGAAGCCGGCTTCGACGAGCATGTCGCCGAGATCGTGCATGTCGACGAAGTCGATCACATGCTTGCGCGACGCGACGCCGTGCGCGGCCTCGATCTCGGCGTAGGCGCCGCGCAACTCCTTGAGCGTGTCGGGGCCGAGCGTGCTGAACATCAGCAGGCCGTTCACCTTGAGCACGCGCTGCCATTCGGGAAACACGAGATCGGGCCGCGAATGCCAGTGCAGCGCGAGATTGGACCAGATGAATTCGAATGCGCCGGCCGCGAACGGCAGCGCAGAGAAGTCGGCCTGCGCGAAGCGCGGACCGCGCGCGCCGAGCGCCTTGCCGAGCGAGGCCGGCAGGAAGCGCCGCCAGCTCGTGTCGCCGGCATCGTGACGCAGCGCGCGCCTGAGCATGCCGTGCGACAGATCGGAGCCGAACACCGGCGCCTCGGGAAAGCGCTCGCGCAAGGCGGGGATGTCTTCGCCCGCGCCGCAGCCCGCATCGAGCACGCTCGCCGGCGCCACCTTGATGTAATCGAGACGCTCGTTCATGCGTTGCGCGATCTCGCGCGGCAGGAAAGCCACCTCGTCGAAGGTTGCGGCGCGGCGGTCGAAAATACGCCTGAGGCGCCGGGAATCATAGGCCGGACGGCCAGATTGAGCGGATGTTGGGGACATGAGTGTCGTGCTGGCGTAGAGCTCGAAGTATACTCGTTCGTTTCCCGGCATTCAGCTTGAAAGGCTTTCGCAGCCGCCCACTCGTGCAATTCCAGTCATTTTCTTCGTCCTGTCGCAATCACCTCGCGCGTCTTTCGAAAGGCGCGCATTCGGCATGGCCGCGCGCGTTGCACGCGCTCTTGCCGAACCTTTGCGCGTTATGCGGCAATTTGTCGCATAAGACGTTGTGCGAGGGTTGCGACGCCGCCTACTGGAACGAAAGCCGCCTGCGCTGCACGGTCTGCGCGGTGCCGCTGCCGGCCACGCGCTGGGCCGCTCGCGCGCAGTATCGCTGCGCTGCTTGCGTGGCCGCGCCGCCGC
>NZ_JAAGPS010000141.1:0-19020 GCF_017105025.1 Paraburkholderia sp. Ac-20336
GTGGCCGCGAGCCACCACGCGGCGCGGGCGGCCGGCGAGCCCTCGAACGCGGCGCGCGCCGCGTCGAGATCGCGCTCCTTGAGCACGCCGCCGGTGCCGGGGCCGAGTCCGGGGAAAAAGAACGTCTTGCTGAGCGCGTAACGCGGATGCGGCGACGGACGCAGATGGAAATCCGCGACCCAGTCCTCGGCACTCAGATATTCGAGGTTGAGCCAGAGCGGCGCGCGCACGCGTTCGGCCATGGCGGCGATATAGATGGGCGGCAGTTCGCAGGCGAACGCTTCGATCACGACATCGGCGACGTCGAGCGTCTCGCCCGCGTGAGCCGGCTCGTGCCAGTGCTCGATGACGATCCCGTCGAGTGTCTGCCGCGCGCGCTCGGGCGCGAGCCGTGGGCACAGCTTCTGGAACGCGTGCAGATCGTCGACGAACAGGCGCACCTGCCAGCCATGCTCGTTCGCAAGCTGACGCGCAAGACGCCAGCACACGCCGATGTCGCCGAAATTGTCGATCACCGCGCAGAAGATGTCGCAGGCGAGCGGGGCCGCCGCGGCGGACGGGGCAGTGGACGAGGCGGTGGTCGATGCGGAAGCGGGCGGGACACTGGACATGGCGGTCTGGGTCGCGGGTTCGGGTCGTGGATGCGGTCGGAACGGCTGCGGCGGGCGCTGCCGCGTCATCGCGCGGCGGGGCTCGGACGCGCGAGGAATGTTCTAAACTGGCGATTCTAAAGCCTCGTTGACGATTCGCGCGCCCGGCTCCCCGAAGGCGCGGCACGCGGCGCAAGGCTCCGCGAGACCGTCCCCATCCAAGACCCTGCATGACCGCACCCGAAGCAACCGACGCAAACGAGGCGCCCGACGCCTTCGAGCCGAAAAAAGTGCTCGCCCAGCTGCCGCATCTGCCCGGCGTCTACCGTTATTACGACACGAGCGGCGCGGTGCTCTACGTCGGCAAGGCGCGCGATCTGAAGAAGCGCGTTTCGAGCTATTTCACGAAGACGCAGCTCTCGCCGCGCATCGCGATGATGGTCACGCGCATCGCGCGCATCGAGACGACCGTGACGCGTTCCGAAGCCGAGGCGCTGCTGCTCGAAAACAATCTGATCAAGGCGCTCGCGCCGCGTTACAACATCCTGTTTCGCGACGACAAGTCGTATCCGTATCTGAAGCTGACCGGCCACAAGTTTCCGCGCATGGCGTATTACCGCGGCTCGGTCGATCGCAAGAACCAGTACTTCGGGCCGTTTCCGAGCGCGTGGGCAGTGCGCGAAAGCATTCAGATCCTGCAGCGCGTGTTCCAGTTGCGCACCTGTGAAGACTCGGTGTTCAACAACCGCACGCGGCCGTGTCTGCTGCATCAGATCGGCCGCTGCACCGCGCCGTGCGTCGCGAACATCAGCGAAGAGGATTACGCGCGAGACGTCGCCAACGCATCGCGCTTTCTGCTCGGCCGCCAGGGCGAGGTGATGAAGGAGCTCGAGCAGAAGATGCATGCGTTTGCGAGCGAGCTCAAGTTCGAGCAGGCCGCGGCGGTGCGCAACCAGATGAGTTCGCTCTCGACGGTGCTGCATCAGCAGGCGATCGAGGTCGGCAGCGACAGCGACGTCGACATTCTCGCGGTGGTTGCGCTGGGCGGGCGCGTCTGCGTGAATCTCGCGATGGTGCGCGGCGGCCGGCACCTCGGCGACAAGGCGTATTTCCCCACGCACGTGGAAAGCGCGTTGACCGCCGCCGAAGGCGGGCTCGGCGAGGACGGCGGCGAGGTGCGGGACGCTGCTTCGGACCTGCTCGCGCGCGATGGCGGCGCGGGTGAGGACGGCGAGGAGCGCGTCGGCAGCGCGGCGGCCGTCGGCGATGCCGACGCGCTTGCGCTCGCGATCGCGCGGGACATGCCCGCGGAAGACGAAGAACCCGACATCGCCGCAGAGGAAGCCGAGGACGCCGGGCAAGCCGGCGCGGCCGCCGCCTCGAAGCGCCGCAAAGGCCGCACATCCGGCGGCATCGAAGCCGAAGTTCTCGAAGCGTTCATCGCGCAGCATTACCTCGGCAATCGCGTGCCGCCTGTGCTGGTGGTCAGCCACGCGCCGGGCCGCGAACTCGTCGACGTGCTCACGGAGCAGGCGGGGCACAAGGTGAACGTGCTGCGTCAGCCGCAAGGACAGCGCCGCGCATGGCTCGCGATGGCCGAGCAGAATGCGCGGCTCGCGCTGGCCCGGCTGCTTTCCGAGCAGGGCTCGCAACAGGCTCGCACGCGCGCGCTGACCGACACGCTCGGCATGGAGTGCGACGACCTCGCGCATCTGCGCATCGAATGCTTCGACATCAGCCACACGATGGGCGAGGCGACGCAGGCGTCGTGCGTCGTCTATCACCATCACAAGATGCAGTCGTCCGAGTACCGCCGCTACAACATCACCGGCATCACGCCCGGCGACGACTACGCGGCGATGCGCCAGGTGCTCACGCGTCGTTACGAGAAGATGGTCGCGCAGGCTGCCGCGAATTCCGCTGATGAAGCCGCGCAGGCGCAAGGCGCTGCGGCCGCCGATCCGTCGCTCGCGGCCGAGGCTGCTGAGGCCACCGAGCCGGGCGCGGCGGGCGGCGTTCTGCCGACCATCGTGCTGATCGACGGCGGCAAAGGCCAGGTGGAGATCGCGCGCCAGGTGTTCACCGAGCTGGGGCTCGACACCGGCATGCTGGTCGGCGTCGCGAAGGGGGAGGGGCGCAAGGTCGGCCTCGAAACCCTGATTTTCGCCGACGGCCGCACGCCGCTCGAACTCGGCAAGGAAAGCGCCGCGCTGATGCTGGTCGCGCAGATTCGCGACGAGGCGCACCGCTTTGCGATTACCGGCATGCGCGCGAAGCGCGGCAAAACGCGGCAGACTTCGCGGCTCGAAGAGCTCGAAGGCGTCGGGGCGAAGCGGCGTCAGCGGCTGCTCGCGCGCTTCGGCGGGCTGCGCGGTGTGGTGGCCGCGAGTGTCGAGGATCTGGCGAGCGTCGAAGGCATTTCGCAGGCGCTGGCCGAGCAGATTTACCGGCAACTGCACTGAGTGCGTTGCGTCTGGTGTCTGGTGCGCGGGTCGTTTTTGTCGGGCGCGCTGTATCGCGGGCGGCGCGCGAGTGGGGGCGGGCGAAGCGAGGTGGGGACAAGGAGGGGGCGACGGGACCGGAGCGGTTCCGTTCGACTCGCGCTGGCCGGCGCAGCGCACCCCCGGCGTGGGCCGCGGCCGCCCCGGCGCCGGCTTGCTTGTGGCAGGCCCTGTGACACGGCACAATTGCAACTCACTCGTCAGACGCTGCGCCTGCCCCATGCCGTTTAATTTCCCGATATTTTTGACCTGGCTGCGGATCGTGCTGATTCCGCTCGTCGTCGGCGTGTTCTATTTGCCCGACATGATGATGAGCCCCGCGCACCGCAATCTCGCGGCCGCCACGATCTTCATTCTCGCGGCGCTCACCGACTGGTTCGACGGCTTTCTGGCCCGCAAGTGGAATCAGACCTCGGCGTTCGGCGCGTTCCTCGACCCGGTCGCCGACAAGCTCATGGTGACGGCCGCGTTGCTCGTGCTCGTGCAGCTCACGCGCATCGACTCGGCGATCGCGCTCGTGATCGTCGGACGCGAAATCGCGATCTCGGCGCTGCGCGAATGGATGGCGCAGATCGGCGCATCGAAGAGCGTCGCGGTGAATTCGCTCGGCAAGTTCAAGACCGCGTGCCAGATGGTGGCGATTCCGATGCTGCTGTTCTATGGTCCGCTGCCGTTCGGCGGCGGCATCGCGATCGACACGCGCGTGTGGGGTTTGTGGCTGATCTATCTCGCCGCGTTCCTGACGATCTGGTCGATGCTCTACTACATGAAGCTCGCGTGGCCGCAGATTCGCGAGCGTGGCGGCGTCGCGTGACAGCGTGAGCGAAGCGGAGCGCGGCCGCAAAAGTATCTTCGAACCCCGTGGAAACATGAGAGAAATCTTTTCTGTAGAAGAGATGGGCAAAAGGGGTTGACACGTTTCTGCCGGTTCTCCATAATCTCGTTTCTCCGATGCACGCAGCGCGAAACGCAGCGAAACATCGGGAAACGTAGTCAGGCAGTAGCAGTGAATGCAGTGCAACGCGGGAATAGCTCAGTTGGTAGAGCGCAACCTTGCCAAGGTTGAGGTCGCGAGTTCGAGCCTCGTTTCCCGCTCCAGTTTTTTGAAGCAATGCGTTGTTTGGCGAAGTACAAAATGTAGCGCGTTGTGAAGCAGTTCAATGCGGGAGTAGCTCAGTTGGTAGAGCGCAACCTTGCCAAGGTTGAGGTCGCGAGTTCGAGCCTCGTCTCCCGCTCCATACATCAGGGGAAGCAACGCTTCCCTTTTTGTTTGGAAGGCCGGTCGCTTGTCAGCGCTTCGGTCCTTCTGGTTCCCACCAGACAAATCTGCGAGCCTGCTTCTAGGTTCCAGTCCGCTTGTGGCGCGATAGCAAAGCGGTTATGCAGCGGCCTGCAAAGCCGTTTAGGCCGGTTCGACTCCGGCTCGCGCCTCCAGTCGTTGATGTAAAGAAAAGCCCCGACATGTCGGGGCTTTTCTTTTTTTCCGCCGCTTTTCTACCTCTCTTTTTCACCGCGCTCGCCAGCGTGTCTCCGCGCTTGCGATTGCCCGCTCGATCGCACCACGCCGGCTCGAATCGCTCAGAACACTCAGAAGTTGAGCGCGGATTTGATCGACTGCATCGCGGCGTTGTTCAGGAAATAGTAGTTCTCCTGCGGTGTGCCGCCGCCAAGCGGTACGAGCTGCAAGGTCGTGCCGTCCTTGAGAAAGTAGCCCGTGTAGATGCCGCCGTTGTACTGATAGTAGACGCGGTAATCGCTGCCGGTGCTGCCGATCGTCGCGTTGGACACCCAGGCGCGCACGCCTGCCAGCGTGACGATCTGACCATCGGCAAGCTGATAGCTCTTGCCGTCTGTCGCACTCGCATAGGGGAAGAAATTTTCGAGCGTCGATATCGTGGCCGAGCAGGGCGTCGGGTTGTTGCCCGTCGTGGCCGGGGCAACGCAGTCGTTGGTGAACAGCTCGTCGCCGACGGCATGTCGAACCACCTTGATGTAGGCAGAGCCTGTCTGCCAACTGGTCTGCTGGTTGTAGAGCGTTTGCCCGTTGATCGTATTCGTGAGCAAGCCCAGGGCGCTATTCGTGAACAGCTCGGAAGGGGAGGCGGAGATCAGGCCACTTAGCGAAACGGCGGTGTAGCTGGTGCCGAGGAGCGTGCGGACCACGGTGCTGCCGTCGGCGGCCAGGTAGTCTTCCTGGACATTGGAGCCTGCGTAGCTGACGCGGGCCTGGGCCGGAACCGCGGCGACATAAATGGCGCCGTTGACGACGAAGCGTCCGTTGCTGATCGTGGGCACCTTGAGCGTCGACGCAAGGGACGTGGTGCCGGCGGTCAGCGGCTGCGGGCCGCTCGACGGGCTTTGAGGAATGCTGGAGTCAGCGGTGAAAAAAAAGCTGCTGCTCGGGTTGACCGATACGGCGCCCGTCGAACTCGTGCTGAACGAGAGGCTCCCGTCCACGTAATGCAGTCCGCCGTTCGACGCCAGCGCAAAACTTTCGTAACTCTTTTGCGCATCGCTCAGGTTCGACGTGCTTGCGGCCGAGCCCGAATTGCCGGACGAACCGCCGCCGCATGCGGACAATAGCAATACGGGTCCCGCAATCAGAATGGCATATTTATTTACCATTCGCTTTTCATGTTCTTTCATTTATATTTTATTCTCTTTCGAATTTATGATCGGGTTGTCGGGTGCCGTTAAAGTAGCGTGGGGCGCTATTATTCTAGCGACGCTTATATAAAGTGCTCGTTGTTTTCGCGTTTTTCGTGGAAAATAATCGCGTATTCGTTCCGGATAACACGCGCATTTATGCGCCGCGCACAACTATTAAATTCGACCTATGAAGAAAATCAGAACCGTTGCCATTCTGCTGGGTTTCGTCGTGCCGTTGCAGGCATTCGCGCAATCGGCGTCCGCGCCGGACGTCAAACCCGGAGATTCGTGGACGTACGTGATAACAGTCGAAAAAGGCGCCGCGAACTGGAACCAGACGCACGACCAGGTGACGGTGCTGCGCACGACGTCGTCGCACATCTACTATGAGGCGCACCAGGCGGGCTCGACGCAGGCGCCCAAGGAACTGATCGCCGGCATGGACTGGAGCCGCGAGCGCAGCGTGAACGGCACGGAAATGGTCGTTAACCGGCCGCTGGCGTTCCCGCTGTCGCCGGGAAAAACCTGGAACATCGACTACACGGAGCAGCATCCGAACCGGGTTTTCGCTTCGCAGAAGTGGAGTTCGCAATATCGCGTGATCGGGACGGAAACCGTCGAAGTGCCGGCCGGAAAATTCCAGGCGATCAAGATCGAATCCGAGGGCGACTGGCTCGCGCAACTCGAACCGCGGCAGACCATTACACAGGCCACCCAGGTCGAGCAGGGCGATACGACCATGATGACGCACGCGCAGAAAATCGCCCCCGCGCAAGCGACGGGCCGCACCTATAAAGCGTTCTGGTATGCGCCGGAAGTCGGCCGCTGGGTGAAATCGGTGGAAGAATATTACGGCAGTAATGGTGTGCGGAGCGAGCGCTATACCAGCGAGCTTGAATCGTTTAAAAAAGGCACGCAATAATCGACGTAAAAATGTTTAAAACAGTAGCGGATTTGAATTTTATTTCGATTCAATAAAAGAGCGCAGGTTTTGATGCGCCCGCGGTTCGCGCATGGGGTGCCGTGTGAACCGCAAATCCCGATTGCGGTGGTGCGTCCGCCGTTCGCACACGCGCCTGCAAGTTGATACGCCGCTTCCGGCCTGAGCGATAAAATCGCAGCATCGTCATTGCCGCTTTCACCACGCTCGCATGTATCTACAACTCACCGGCACCAACGTGCGACTGCTCGGCTCCATGCATCTCTTTCCCGCGACGAGCCGGCGCACGCCGCCTTGGGTCGCCGAGGCCTATGACTGGGCCGAGGGGCTGATCTTCGAATCCGACGCACCGACCATCCTGCCCTTTCTGAGGGCCGGCGCGCAGCCTGGCGCCGCGCAGTTGCAACCCTCGATGAGCGCGGACGCGTGGACGCAACTGCAAGCGCTCTGGCCCGCCGAAGGGCTGCTCGCGCCGCTCGCGGAGTTGTGTCCGTGGGCTGTGTTGATCGTCGCGCCGACGCTGTTGCAGCAGGTCGTCGACGGTGTCGAGCCGCGCATGCTGCGCTCGGCGATGGCGCAGGCCAAGCCTTGCCGGTATCTCGAGACCGCGGACGAGATAGCCGCCGCGCTTGAATCGATCCCGCTGCCGGTGCTCGGTCAGGCCCTCGAGATGCTGATGGCCGATCGCGCGGAGCCGCAGCGCACGCTCGAGCGGATGTACGCCGCCTGGATCGCGGGCGACCTCGGGGCGGTGGAGCGGATCGCCGTCGAATCGCCGATGTTCAATCTGCCCGGCATCCGTCACGCGATACTCGACGTGCGCAATCGCGCATGGGCCGCGCGTCTGCACGAGCACGCCAATGCGCGCGAGCGCACGCTCGTGGTCGTCGGCGCGCTGCATCTCTGCGGTCCGGGCAATCTGCTCGAATGTCTCGCGCGGCCGGTCGAAGCGGTACGCGAGGCGGATGCACAGGAACGCGGGGACGCCGTCTGACGCGCGACTTGCAACCGGCTTCCGCTGCGCGATCGGCTACATCGGCCGGAACTTCGGGGCTCCATTGAATTCCATGCCGAATAGCACCGCTATACACTAGTCGCTACCGACTTCGATCATCACGCCGCCAGCCGGGAACATTCCATGTCCGTTGCACCGACGCCCAGCAATGAAAGCGCCCGCCTCGATGCATTGCGCGCGCTGCATATTCTCGACACGTCGCCGGAAGAGCGCTTCGATCGCCTGACCCGTCTTGCGCGCCGGCTGTTCGGCGTGCCCATTGCAGTCGTGAGTCTCGTCGATGCGAACCGGCAATGGTTCAAATCGTGCGTCGGCCTCGCGGCGAGCGAAACCTCGCGCGATGTCTCGTTTTGCGCGCACGCCATTCTCGGCGACGAAATCCTGCTGGTGCCCGACACGCTGAGCGACGAGCGTTTTCGCGACAATCCGTTCGTGATCGACGAGCCGAACATCCGTTTCTACGCGGGCTGTCCGTTGAGGGTGGCGAACGGCAGCAAGGTGGGCACGCTGTGCCTGATCGACGTGAAGCCGCGCGAGCTCGATGCCGAGGAGCGCGCATTGCTGCGCGATCTGGCGCACATGGCCGAACAGGAACTGATGGCGGTACAGCTCGCCACGCTCGACGATCTGACGCTGCTCTCCAACCGGCGCGGTTTCGAGGTGCTCGCTCAACATGCGTTGAACGTCTGCAAGCGGATGAATAAATCGGCCTCGCTGCTGTTCTTCGACCTGAACGATTTCAAGCAGATCAACGACACGCAGGGGCATGCCGAAGGCGATCGAGCGTTGCGGATTTTCGCGGACGTGCTGCGCGCCGCGCTACGCGAGAGCGACGTGATCGGGCGGCTCGGCGGCGACGAGTTCGTCGCGCTGCTGACGGGTGCCGACAGCGCGGAAACGCATGAGGTGACACGACGGCTCGCGCAGTTGCTCGACGCGCGCAATGCGCAGGCGCTGAGCGCCGAGGCGCGTGCTTATCAGATCCGCTTCAGCGTCGGCCAGGCGTCGTACGATCCCGCGCGACATGGCGCGATCGCCGAATTGCTCGCCGCCGCCGATGCCGCGATGTACAGCCATAAACAGGCTTCGAAGGCACGTACGGCACAGCGCGGCTAGAGCGCGGCGCAGTGAGCGGGAACGAGCGGGAACGAGCGGGAACGAGCGGGAACGAGCGGGAACGAGCGGGAACGAGCGGCACATGCACGCGATAGCTTGCGTTGGGCCCGCACGGCATAATTGCAGACCGTTGCCCGCGCTGTCGCGCATTTTTCGAAAGCCTCCGATGACTGATTCGCAACTCACCGCCGCCGCGCGGCTCGCCCAACTCGAATGGCGCTGGAAGCCGTTCGCGGACCTCACGAGCACCGAAGTCTACGATCTGCTGGCCGCGCGCAGCGCGGTGTTCGTGGTCGAGCAGAACTGCGTGTACGGCGATATCGACGGACTCGACATGCAAGCGTGGCATCTGCTTGCCTATGGGGCCGTCACCGGCACGGCGCTGCCGCCGCTCGCCGCTTATCTGCGCGTGTTGTTGCCCGACGCGTCGGACGCCGACGTGCGCATTGGCCGCGTGTTGACCACCGCGCCGTTTCGCGGCATCGGTCTCGGCAATGCGATGCTCGAACGCTCGCTCGGGCGGATTCGCGCGCAATGGCCAGATACGCCGATCCGTCTGCATGCGCAGGCGCATCTACAGGGTTTTTATGGCGCGTTCGGCTTCGCGCCGGTTTCGGAGATTCACGACGAAGACGGCATCCCGCACGTGTGGATGCGTTCTGCCTCCGCTGCCTGATCTGCCTGAGAATAAGCCCGTCGCACGGCGTGCGTAGACAGATGCGCGCGGCCGTCGATCCACGAACTCTCCGAGCCGGCATTCACCGCATCGCACCGCCGCGCGGATCAGCGTTGGCCGCTTGCCGTCGTCGCCGATGACGCATGCGCCAGCCCGCGCGAGCCCTTCGCGCGTGGGCTGGCACGCAGCCGTCCTCGCGCCGACAGGCGCATCCAGTGACGCAGCGCGGTCAGCGCGCCGATCACGCTCATCATCGAGCCCGGAATCCACAGCAGCAGCCCGCCGATCTGCTGATCGCGCATCGGGCTCAGCCACGTGAACGCGCGGCCGCAGATCGAATAGATCGGATACAGCTCGTGCGACGTGAAAAAGATAAAGGCGCCGAGGATGATCTGCGGCGGAATCGCGGCGATCACGACGAGCACGCGCTTGCCCGGCGACAGACGCGCGGGCGGCGCGGGGCGCGGATCGAGCACCAGACACCAGAACAGCAGCCCGTCGATCGCCATGCTCCAGTTCATCACGCGATAGAGCCGCCAGTCGAGCATCGCGACGAAATGAACCGGCGACATCAGCCAGAAGTAGATCAGCCCGACGAACAGCGTGACCGCGACGACCGGATGCATGACGACGTCGAGCACCTTGCGCACGATCGGCGTGTGCAGCGCCGGCCGTACGAAGCGCAGCCGCCAGCGCAAGGGGATGCCCGCGCGCAGCGCCGCGCCCGGATACGACAGCGCGATGAAGAACGGCCCGAGATGATGCAGCACCAGATGCTGCAGGCGGTGCATGAAGAACTCGTGCTCGAAGAAATAGTCGAGCCGCGTATGCAGCACGATATACAGTGCCACCAGCCCGAACCAGAACGACAGCTTGCGCGCGAACGACAGCCGCGCCTTGCGCGCGCCGCGCGCGAACAGGATCGCGGGGATCAGCAACGCGATCACGACGGTCGGAGAAAACTCCCAGGGATCGAGCCAGTAGAGCAGGTTCATGGCGGGGGCGATGGCGCGGTGGTCCGATGGTACGTAACGCCGCTTACTTCGTCTGGGCCGGCGACTTGACGACGAACGGCGTGGCGAGCGTTTCGCCGTCGGAGAACTTCAGCGTCAGATGGACGGTGTCGCCCGGCGCGATCTTGTGCTTCGCGTCTTCGAGCATGATGTGATAGCCGCCCGGCGCGATCGCGGCCTGGCCGTGCGCGGGCACCGTGAGCTTGTCGACCATGACCATTTTCTGTGTCGAGCCGTTCGAGACCGTTTGATGCAGCATCGCGTCGCCGTAGTCGTCGCTCGAAATATCGACGAGATCGATCGGCTTGTCGCTCGCGTTGACGAGCGTCACGTAGCCGGCCGCGGGCAGGTTGTTCGGCAGCCAGCGCACCCATGCGTTCTTGGCGCTGAGCGCGTGGGCGTCCGCCGCGTGCGCGGCCGATGCGAGGCCGAACGAGAGCGCGAGGGCGCCGGCCAGTGAAGCGAACGTTTTGAGCTTGATCGTCATGATGGGATTGAAGAATCAGGAGTGGTCGTCGATGATGCGGCGCAGGTCCTGCGCGATCGCATCGGGCGTGTCGTGATCGGTGGCGAGCAGGCGCGCGCGGCCCTCGCTGTCGAACACATACACGGCGGAACTGTGCGTGACTTCGTAGTTGCCGTTGGGGTCGCGTTTTTCCATCTGATAGGCGACGCGATAGCGCTTGGCGAGCGACTCGATCTGCCAGGCGGTGCCGGTCAGCCCTTCGGCGTGCTGCGAGTCGAAGGCGCCGACGTAGTCGTGCAGCGCTTGCGGCGTATCGCGCGCCGGATCGACGGTGATGAACAGGATGCGGACCTTCTGGGCATCGGGGCCGAGCTTGCCGAGCACCTGCATCAGACGGCCCATCGTTTCGGGACACACATCCGGGCAATGCGTGTAGCCGAAATAGACGAGCGACGTGCGGCCCTTGAACGAAGCGGCGTCGATGGGGCGGCCGTCGTCGGCGGTCAGCGTGAAGTCGAGATCGGGCAGATGGCCGGTCACGTTGGTCAGGTGCCACGGTTCGGCGCGCTGCGTGCAACCCGCGAGCGCGCCGAGCACGATCAGCGCACCCAGCGTCGTGCCCAGACTTCGCGACAACCGGCGCGCGAACGACCAGGGTTGTGGTCGGGGTCGCGAGTGGGGAAGGTCAGGCTGTGGGCGCCGGGTCGAGAGGATCGGGAACAAAGCAGGGTTCAATGACTCGATTGAAGAGCGGGCAATGCATGGGGACGACGCCAACGGTGCAGGAACGTTGCGAGCGCCATGCAGGAACATAGTCGGCACGCAGCAGCAGGCACACAGCAGGCACGTTCAGCCGCGGAAAAAAAACCGCATCGCGACTGCAACCCGCCACGCGTCATCGAGCGACATCGCTCAACGATGCAGCGGGCGAGCGTGGCTCATGTGGCTGCGACTGTAGCGCAAAATCGGCGAGGGCGTGGCTCGGCACAGCGGGCGTGCGGCTTGCGAGGCAATTTGACGCAGGCACCCGAAAGCCGCCTGAAGCCGGATCGTTTCACTTTTGAATGCAAGCGGCGCGACGGGGCCGGCTCATCGCCCGGCACGCCGGGGTTCCGGCTTACTTTCTCGAAAAATTGACTGATGCGCGGTAAGATGCGCAGACTTTTCCGGCTGCAGAAGGCTGAAAGGCGAACACAGTGATACAGGCACTTCCGGCAGTTCTGTCTCCTGGCGAGACAGCATTTTTCTTCGATTTCGACGGCACGCTCGTCGAACTCGCACCCACGCCGGACGGCGTGTTCGTGCAACCGCGCGTGATCGAACTGCTGCGCGAGCTGCGCAGCCTGACGAACGGCGCGGTCGCGGTGGTGTCGGGGCGCGGCATCGACAGCATCGACGCTTTTCTCGGCATGCCCGACTTGCCGGTGGCCGGCCTGCACGGCGCCGAGCGGCGCGATGCGAACGGCGACACCCAGCGCATCGGCTTTCACGACGAACGGCTACTGCGCATGGAGCAGGTGCTTGCGCAGGTCGTCAACGACCATCCGGGCATGCTGCTCGAAATCAAAGGCGCGGCGCTCGCGCTGCACTATCGCAACGCACCGGACCGCGAGCCGGTCGCGCGTGAGGCGACCGAGCGGCTCGTCGCCGATTACCCGGGCTCGTACGTGCTGCAGCCCGGCAAGATGGTCTACGAGATCAAACCGAAGGATGTCGACAAGGGCCGCGCGACCCGCGCGTTTCTCGACGAGCTGCCGTTCACGGGCCGCACGCCGGTATTCGCCGGCGACGATCTGACGGACGAGAAGGGCTTCGCGGTCGTCAACGAACGCGGTGGATTGTCGATCAAGGTCGGCGTCGGAGAAACGACCGCGCATGCGCGCGTCGATTCGGTGACGGCACTGCTCGACTGGCTCGAAACGATTGTCGCCGCGGCGCGCGCAACGTGATGCCGGCGCCGCATCGCTCCACGAAAACAACACATTGCCTCGGGAATCGCGCTTCATGAGCCGACTGATCATTGTTTCGAACCGGGTTGCGCCCATTTCCGAGGGCGGCCCGGCGGCGGGCGGTCTCGCGGTCGGCGTGTACGACGCGCTCAAGGAGACCGGCGGCATGTGGTTCGGCTGGAGCGGCGACGTGCTCAGCTCGGGCCAGCCGCAGATCAAGCTCGAGGAGCGCGGTCCGGTGACCTTCGCGACTGTCCCGCTGATGCGTCGCGACTACGACCAGTATTACCGCGGTTTCTCGAACGCGACGCTATGGCCCGCGTTTCACTACCGCGCCGATCTGCTGCAATACGACCGGCACGATTTCGGGGGCTATTGCCGCGTCAACGGGTGGCTCGCGCAACAGCTCGTGCCGCTATTGCGCGAAGACGACGTGATCTGGGTCCACGACTATCACCTGATTCCTTTCGCGCAGGCGTTGCGCGCGGCTGGTGTGAAGAACCGCATCGGCTTTTTCCTGCACATTCCGTTTCCGGCCTCGCAGGTGCTGCTGGCGGTGCCGCCGCATCGCGAACTCGTCGAGGCGCTCTGTTCGTTCGATCTACTCGGCTTCCAGACCGCGCCCGATCTGCGCGCGTTCTGCGACTACATCGTCAACGAAGCGGGCGGCACGGTCGACGCCTCGGCGCAGGGGCCGCTGACCGTGCATGGATTCGGCCGCACGCTGCGCGCGTCGGCGTATCCGATCGGCGTCTATCCCGACGAGATCGCGGAACTCGCGAAAGCGGGCGAGCGCGGCAAGCCGGTACGCACGATGAAGGCGACGCTGCATGCGCGCAAGCTGATCATGAGCGTGGACCGGCTCGATTATTCGAAGGGGCTCGTCGAGCGATTCCGCGCATTCGAGCGCCTGCTCGAACAGTCGGCCGCGCAGCGCAACAAGGTGTCGTTCCTGCAGATCGCCCCGCCGACGCGCGCCGACCTGCACGCTTACCAGGACATCCGGCTGCAGCTCGAAGGCGAGTCGGGGCGTATCAACGGGCGCTTCGCCGAGCTGGACTGGACGCCGATTCGCTACATTCACCGGCAGTACGAACGCCCGGTGCTGGCAGCGCTTTTTCGCGCCGCGCACGTCGGCTACGTCACACCGTTGCGCGACGGCATGAACCTGGTTGCGAAGGAATACGTATCGGCGCAGGACCCGGAGAATCCGGGCGTGCTCGTGCTGTCGCGCTTTGCCGGCGCGGCGCAGGAGCTCGACGGCGCACTGATCGTCAATCCGGTCGATATCGACGGGATGGCCGAAGCGCTCGCAAAGGCGCTCGGCATGCCGCTCGCGGAGCGCCAGGCGCGTTACCGCGACATGATTGCGCAACTGCGCGAGAACAATGTCTCGGTGTGGCGCGACAACTTCATGCGCGATCTGCAGAACGTGAATGGCGCGACGCGCGCTAAGAGCGGGAAGGTGGTTGCGAAGAAGAGGGCGGCGCGCGAAGGCGTGGCCGGTTAGATTCGATAACGCAATCCGATGCGCTCAGACCAACAAAAAAGCCGCTCGATAGAGCGGCTTTTTTGTTGGCGAGGCGCCGTGGCGTAACGTGACGCGGACGGCTGCGGATGCGTCAGGCCACGTGCTGCTCGTCGATTTTCTTGCCGCCGATATGCAGCGTTTGGCCCTTGCCGTACTGCTTCGCGAGCAGGTCGCGATAGAGGCCTGGGCGCTGGCGCAGTTCTTCCGGGCTGCCGTCGTCGATGACCTTGCCGGTGCTCATCACGATGATCCGGTCGAAGTTGTTCAGCGTCGACAGCCGGTGCGCGATCGCGATCACGGTGCGGCCGACCATCAGCCGGTCGAGCGCTTTCTGGATCGCTTCCTCGGATGCGCTGTCGAGCGCCGAGGTCGCTTCGTCGAGCAGCAGGATCGGCGCGTTCTTGAGGATCGCGCGCGCGATCGCGATGCGCTGGCGCTGGCCGCCCGAGAGCTTCACGCCGCGGTCGCCGACGATCGTGTCGTAGCCTTCCGGCATCGCCTCGATAAAGTCCGCGCAACGCGCCTCGCGCGCGGCGGCGAGCACTTCCTCGCGGCTCGCTTCGGGGCGCCCGTACGCGATGTTCTCGTACACCGAGCGATGGAACAGCGAAATATCCTGCGGCACCAGCGCAATGGCGTGGCGCAGGCTGTCCTGGGTGATCGAGGCGATGTCCTGGCCGTCGATCCTGATCGCGCCGCCCTGGGTTTCATAGAAACGCTGCAGCAGCGCGAGCACGGTCGACTTGCCAGCGCCCGACTTGCCGATCAGGCCGACGCGCTGGCCCGGTTCGATATTGAGGTCGAAGTGATCGAGAATCGGCCGGCGGCGCGGGTAGGCGAACGTGACGCTGTCGAATGTGACGCGGCCGCCTTGCGGCACGAGTTCGGTGGCGTCGTCGCGATCGGGCATGCCGTGCGGTTCGAGCAGCGTGCGCACGGCTTCCGCGAGCCGCGCGATGTGCTGCGTGACGTCGACGAGCGCGACTGCCAGGTCGCGCGTGCCGTGCAGAATCGTGAAGCCGAGCGAGCTGACGAGCACGATGTCGCCGGACGTCGCCTTGCCTTGGTCCCACAGCCACAGCGCCCAGCCGAGCAGACCCGCCGAGAGCAGCGCCGTAATTACCGCGTGCAGCAGGCGCAGCTTTTCGAGGTAGAGCAGGCTTTGCTCGCGCGCTTCCAGTTCCGACTTGACCGTCGCGGCGAAGCGCCGCTGCTCGCGAAACGTCATGCCGAACGCGCGCACGAGCCCCATGTTGCTGATCACGTCGACGAGCTCGCCGTCTACCGACGCTGCCTTCGTCGCGAAATGGTGATGACGCGCGGAGCCGCGCCCCGCGAGCTTGTACAGCACGACCGAGAGGATTGCGGAGCACAGCATCAGGCCGGCCGCCATCAGCGGATTGACCGCGATGATCATCACGATGGCGCCGAGCACCGCGATGCACGGCGGCAGCACGTTCCAGGCGGTGGTGTTTTCGGCGGTGTAGACCGCGTTCGAGGTGGCGGTGATGCGGCTCGCGAGCATGCCGGGCTGCTTTTCGGCGTAGTAGGTCGGCGAGTGTCCGCTCAGATACTGGAACAGGTCGCGCCGCAAATCGCCGGTCACGGCGACGAACGTATGCGCGGCGACCCAGCCGCCGACCCGCCACAGCAGGTTGTCGGCCGCGATCAGCCCGACGAGGATCGCGAATGCCCCCCACAGCGGGCCGGGATGGTGGCGGCCTTCGCCGAGCACGTCGATCAGATGCTTGATCGCGTATTGCGAGGCGAGCGCACAGCCCACGGCCGCAAACACGCTGCACAGCACGATCGCATGCGCGAGCGGGTGGCGACGGATAAAGCGGAAGAGAAACGCAAGCGGCCGGTGCGCATAGCTCGCGAGCTTTGCGTTCTGGGCGTTACGCTGGGCGATGGTCAAGTGTTCCAATTGAGAATTGAGCTGAGGTCGATGTGTTGCGGGTTGTGCCTGCAAAGCGCGGGCCACACGGAAAAACATGGCCCTGCGCGAAGCCGATGCTTCGCATTGTAAACATGCAAAAGCGATTGCGCCCTGTGAATCCGGGCATTGGCGCGATTGATTTCGCGATGGACCTCCGCGATCTGCCATGTCTCGGACCGGCAGCGAGCCGGCGTTGCACGCAGGTTGCGGACAATTTCGGGATATAATTACAGATTGCATTCAGTCGCGCCGCGGCATTTCTTCGGTGGCCGCCGGCAAGATTGACGCAGAGAGCTTACAGACATCGCAAACGCGAGTGACCGAAAACCTGCTGTCACTCTAGAACTGTCTTATAAAACATGGGTTTGCAAAGTGTTTCGCGTTTGTAACAACGTAAAGACTTTGAAATGTTGTGCTGCGGCAAGAATGGCAGCGCCGATAATGCGTGCTCGTCGGCCCGGCAACGCTTAGGACGGTTTTTTAACAGTTTGTCAACGTAGGTGTCGCGTGCGCGTTTACTCGCACATGCGCGGACGGTGATGCACTGGTCTGGGCTCATTACCAAGCGATTCATCGCAGGATTCCTCGAAAGAATCAGGCCCGCGCCGGCATGTCCGGCCAGATGGCCCTGGCGAGCAAGCGAGTCGCTTTTTCCAATCGCAGTACTTTGCCTGATTTTTTACTAGGAGTTCGTCATTATGCGAATCGCTCAAATCGCTCCGTTGCACGAGGCGGTTCCTCCCAAGCTGTATGGTGGTACGGAACGCGTGGTGTCCTATCTGACTGAAGCGCTGGTCGAGCAGGGCCACGATGTCACGCTTTTTGCGAGCGGCGATTCGCAAACCTCGGCGAAGCTCGAAGCCTTCTGGCCGCAGGCGCTGCGCCTCGATCCGACGATCCGCGACGTGATGGCGCCGCACATGCTGCTGCTCGAAGAAGTGTGCCGCCGCGCGGACGAATTCGACGTGCTGCATTTCCACATCGACTATTACCCGTTCTCGCTGTTCGCGCGTCAGCCGGTGCCGTTCGTGACCACGATGCACGGCCGTCTCGATCTGCCGGAACTGCAGCCCATCTTCAACACGTTCAGCGACGTGCCGGTCGTGTCGATCTCCGATAACCAGCGCCTCCCGCTGCAACAGGCGAACTGGCTGCAAACCGTCTACCACGGCCTGCCGGAAGACGTGCTCACGCCGATCCCCGACGTCGAACCGGGCTACCTCGCATTCCTCGGCCGCGTCTCGCCGGAGAAGGGTCTCGACCGCGCGATCCGTATCGCTGGCCAGGCTGGCATGAAGCTCAAGGTCGCCGCCAAGATCGACAAGGCCGACCGTGCCTATTACGAAGAAGTGATCAAGCCGCTGATGGCGCTCCCGCACGTCGAGTACATCGGCGAAATCGGCGAAGCCGAAAAGCGTGAGTTCCTCGGCAACGCGCATGCGCTGGTGTTCCCGATCGACTGGCCGGAGCCGTTCGGTCTCGTGATGATCGAGGCGATGGCCTGCGGCACGCCGGTGATCGCGTTCAATCGCGGTTCGGTGCCGGAAGTGATCGAAAACGGCGTGTCGGGTTTCGTCGTCGAAGACGAAATCAGCGCGGTCGCGGCCCTCAAGCGTCTGCACATGCTGCCGCGCGCTGGCGTGCGCAAGGCGTTCGAAGCCCGCTTCTCGTCGAAGGTCATGGCGCGGAACTACGTCGCCACGTACGAAGAGCTGCTGCGCCGCAAGCATCGCACGGTGCTGCGCGAAGCCAACGCCGGCTGATCGTTCGAGCCGCGACGCTTGACTCGCTGTAGATAAAACCCGGCGGCAGGACACGCTTCGCGCTGCCTGTCGCCCTCCGCAACGCCCCGTCGGCACCGTGCCGACGGGGCGTTGTTGCATACGCGCCGCGTTTTTTGCCGTTGAGTGACCCAAAATGCGGTTTTCCGCGCGGCGCGAACGAGCCACTCTCGGTAATATCCCTATAATTGCCGTGCCGCAAATTGGGCTGCGGCGCCGCCGACGACAGGACAGGAGGATGCCTTGGCGAGAACGAAAGAGACGCGCGCGAATGCTGCGCCCGGCGCCGGAACGATTTTCACGTTGCGCGCCATCGGTCTCGTGCTCGCTGCCCGCTGGCTTTTCTCGATGTCGCAGATGGACCTCACAGCCGCTGTGACGTCGATGGCGTCCTCGCCGTGGGCGTGCATCAACCTCGTTTTCCTGTTCCTGCTGATCTTCCTGCCGGGCGCGCGCGCCGTCGCCGAGCGTCCGTTCCATCCGCTGCCGCAATGGCTGCGTCAGGCCTTGCGCCTGTTCGCCTTGCTCGGTTTCCTGTTCGCCGCGTGGTCGGTCGGCGCGTTCGTCGCGAGTGCCGGCTGGCGGCGCGCGTTGCAGGCGGTCGCGGCGACCAATGGCTGGCTGCTTGCCGCGCCGGTGCTTTATGCGGCCGTGATCTGGATCTGCCGGCCCTTGCCGCTGTGGCGCACCAATGTCGCCGCGCGGCGCTTCGCGATTGGCCGCTATGCGGTGTCGCTCGATCCGGCGACGCGCACCGTCGTCGTCTGGGCGGAGCGGCGCAAGGTCGGGCAGTACGACGCGCGCGAGCTGTCCGTGCGCTGGGCGAGCGGGGCGCCTATCCGCGCGACGCCGGC
>NZ_JAAGPS010000142.1:0-18771 GCF_017105025.1 Paraburkholderia sp. Ac-20336
TATTGGCCGCCGCGCCGGCCGCGTGGGCGAGATGGGGGACGGCCGCGCCGAGATACAGCGCGAGCCCCGACGAGAAAAATGCGGAGAAAAGCGTAGAGAAAACTGCGCAGAAAAAAGCGCCCACGAGCGCGACGCCACCCGGCGCACGCGCTCCTGAGCGCCGCGAGAAGGCAGCCGCGCGGCCGCCCCCACGCAAGCGGCGCGCAAGACGACGCGCCGCCGCCACATCAGGCATCCACGTCCCCCACCTCCTCGGCGCGGTGACACGAGACCTGGCGGCCATCCACCTCGCGCAGCTTCGGCTCCTCGCTGCGGCAACGATCGATCACGTACGGGCAGCGCTGATGGAACGTGCAGCCCGACGGCGGATTGAGCGGCGAAGGCATTTCGCCCTGCAGCTTGATCTTGATCGTGCGGTCCGCTTCGAAGATCGACGGCGTCGCCGACATCAGCGCGCGCGTGTACGGATGGCGCGGCTTCGAGAAGATGCGCTGCTTGTCGCCGAGTTCGGCGACGCCGCCGAAGTACATCACCATCACGTCGTCGGCGATATGCTCGACCACCGAGAGGTTGTGCGAGATGAACACATAACTCGTCCTGAACTGATCCTGCAGGTCCATGAACAGGTTCAGGATCTGCGCCTGGATCGACACGTCGAGCGCGGACACCGGTTCATCGGCGACCACGATCTGCGGATCGAGGATCATCGCGCGCGCAATCGCCACACGCTGACGCTGACCGCCCGAGAACATATGCGGATAACGCTTCGCATGCTCGGGCCGCAGGCCGACCGTGCGCATCATCTGCGCGATGCGTTCGGCGCGCTCGGTCGCCGTCAAGGCCGTGTTGATCGCGAGCGGCTCGCCGAGCGTCTGCTCGACGGTCTTGCGCGGATTGAGCGAGGCGAACGGGTTCTGGAACACCATCTGCACGCGCCGCCTGAGCGCCGCGATCTTCTCGTGATTCGCACCGGCCACGTCCTCGCCGTCGATCAGCAGACGGCCCGCACTCGGCGTTTCGATCATCGTCAGCTGGCGCGCGAGCGTCGACTTGCCGCAGCCGGACTCGCCGACCACCGCGAGCGTCTTGCCGCGTTCGAGCGCGAACGAGACGCCGTTCAGCGCCTTCACCGTGCCCGACGCGAACATGCTGCGCTTGACCGTGTAGTAGCGCGCGAGCCGATCGGCGACGAGCACGTGGTCGCCGGCACGATCCGGCTCGCGGCCGGTTTCGGGTACTGCGCTCATCGGGCGCCTCCTTGCGTGTGAACGTTGGCGTCCTTGTCGAGGTTCAGCGGCTTGATGCAACGCACGCGCGTGAAGTCCGCATGACCTTGCAGCGGCGTGAGCGCGGGCCGCGCCTTCAGGCAGTCGTCGGCCACGTATTTGCAGCGCGGCGCGAACAGACACCCCTTCGGACGGTCGTCGCGGCCCGGCACCATGCCCGGCAACGCCGCGAGCCGCACCGCGCCCACGTTGTGCTCGGGAATCGCGGCCAGCAGCGCTTCCGTGTACGGATGATGAGGCGCCGCGAAAATATCGGGCACCCGGTTCGTTTCGATCACCTCGCCAGCGTACATGACCGCGACGCGCTGCGCGACTTCGGAGACCACGGCCAGATCGTGCGAAATCAGCACGAGCGCCATGCCGCGTTCCTTCTGCAGGCGCATCAGCAATTCCATGATCTGCGCCTGGATCGTCACGTCGAGCGCGGTGGTCGGCTCGTCGGCGATCAGCAGCTTCGGGTTGCAGGCGATCGCCATCGCGATCATCACGCGCTGGTTCATGCCGCCCGACATCTGATGCGGAAACGCGCCGATGCGGCTCTTCGCATCGGGAATGCCGACCTGGTCGAGCAGTTCGAGCGCGCGCTTGTCCAGCGCGCCGCCGCGCAGGCCCTCGTGCAGCTTCAGCACTTCCTTGATCTGATAGCCGACCGTGTAGCTCGGGTTCAGGCTCGTCAGCGCGTCCTGGAACACCATCGCGATGTCCTTGCCGATGATCCTGCGGCGCTCCTTCGCCGAGGCCTTCAGCAGGTTCTTGCCGTCGAACGTGACTTCGTCGGCGGTGACCTTGCCGGGCGCGTCGATCAGGCCCATCAGCGCCATCATCGTCACGCTCTTGCCCGAGCCCGATTCGCCGACCACGCCGAGCACTTCGCCGGGCGCGACGTCGAGATTGATGCGGTCGACCGCGGGCAGGCCGCTGAAGTTGACCGCGAGATTGCGGATGGTCAGCAGGTTATTCATGTTCAGGCCATCCGCTTCAATTTGGGGTCGAGCGCGTCGCGCAGCCCGTCGCCGAGCAGGTTGATCGCGAGCACCGAGATCAGGATGGAGAGGCCCGGCATCGTGACGATCCACCATGCGCTGTCGATGTAATCGCGTGCCGACGCGAGCATCGCGCCCCACTCCGCCGACGGCGGCTGCACGCCGAGGCCGAGGAAGCCGAGCGCGGCGGCATCGAGAATCGCCGAGGAAAAGCCGAGCGTCGCCTGCACGATCAAAGGCGCCGTGCAGTTCGGCAGCACCTGCGAGAACATCAGCCGCAAGGTGCCGGCACCGGCCACGCGCGAAGCAGTCACGTACTCCTTCTGCAACTCGCCTTGCGCCGATGCGCGCGTGAGACGCACGTAACCCGGCAGCGCGACGATCGCGATCGCGAGCATCGTGTTGACGAGACCGGGGCCGATGATCGCGACCACCGCGACCGCGAGCAGCAGCGACGGCAGCGCGAGCAGCACGTCCATGATGCGCATGATCGGCGTGTCGGCCCACTTCTCGAAGAACGCGGCGATAAGGCCGAGCACGATGCCCGGAATCAGCGCGAGCACGACCGACACGAAGCCGATCCAGAACGACAGTCGCGCGCCGTACATCAGACGCGAGAGGATGTCGCGGCCCGCTTCGTCGGTGCCGAGAATGAACTTCCAGTTGCCGCCGTCGAGCCACGCCGGCGGAATCTTCACCGAGTCGCGGTACTGCTCGATCGGGCTGTGCGGCGCGATCAGCGGTGCGAAGATCGCGACGAAGATCAGCACGAGCACGACGATGCCTGCACCAACCGCGCCGCGGTTGCGCGAGAAGTTGGCCCAGAATTCGCGGGCGGCGAGCGCACGGCCGCTCGGCGGGGCGACCGATTGGGGAACGGTGTTTTGAATGTCAGCCATAGTGATTTACCTCGTATGGCGAATGCGCGGATTGAGCACGCCGTACAACAGATCGACGACGAGGTTCACGACGATCACCAGCGTGGCGATCAGCAGAATGCCGCCCTGCACGACCGGATAATCGCGCCGGCCGATCGCGTCGATCAGCCATTTGCCGATGCCCGGCCAGGAAAACAGCGTTTCGGTCAGCACCGCGCCAGCAAGCAGCGTGCCGACCTGCAGGCCGATCACGGTCACGACCGGAATCAATGCGTTGCGCAACGCATGCACGACGATCACCCGCGCCGGCGACAAGCCCTTCGCGCGCGCGGTGCGGATGTAATCCTCGCGCAGCACTTCGAGCATCGACGAGCGCGTCATGCGCGCAACGACCGCGAGCGGAATCGTGCCGAGCACGATCGCCGGCAGGATCAGGTGGCTCACGGCCGAGGTGAACGCGCCTTCGTCGGTCGACATCAGCGCGTCGATCAGCATGAAGCCGGTCACGTGCGGAATGTCGTATTCGACCGCGATGCGGCCCGACACCGGCGTCCAGCCGAGCTTGACCGAGAACACCATGATGAGGATCAAGCCCCACCAGAAGATCGGCATCGAGTAGCCGGTCAGCGCGGTGCCCATCACGCCGTGATCGACCACCGTGCCGCGCCGCAAGGCCGCGAACACGCCCGCCGGCAGACCGACGATCAACGCGAACAGCATCGCGCAGATCGACAGTTCGACGGTGGCGGGAAAGCGCGCGAGGAATTCGCCCATCACGCTCGTGTTGGTGATGATCGAGGTGCCGAGGTCGCCGTGCAGCGCACGGCCGATGTAGTGGACGTACTGCATCGGCAGGGGTTCGTCGAGCCCGAGGCGGTGCATCGCGGCAGCGTGCATCGCGGGATCGACGCCGCGCTCGCCCATCATCACTTCGATGGGATCGCCCGGAATCAGGTGAATCAGCGCGAACGCGAGGATCGTGATGCCGATGAACGTCGGTATCACCATGCCAATACGGCGCAAAACGAAACGGAACATGGCTCGTCCCTTTGGTCTTGTGATGAAAAAACGCAACCGGCGACGAGGGCTCGTGACCCCGGTCGCCGGACCATTTCGACCAGTTTTCTAACCGTGCGAAAAGCGTACTGCGTCAATGTTACGAATTACTTGACACTCACGCCGTCGAAACGCGCATAGCCGAGCGGTTCGATGCGCATGTCGACCACCTTCTTGCTGACCGGCTGATAGACGGTCGAGTGCGCGATCGGCGAGAACGGCAATTGCTGCGCGAAGATGTGCTGCGCGTCGCCGTACAGCTTCGTGCGCGTCGCCACGTCCGACGTCGTGCGGCCCTTCTGGATCAGATCGTCGAACGGCTTGTAGCACCACTTCGAGAAGTTGTTGCCGTTGATCGCCTCGCAGCCGAGCAGCGTGCCGAGCCAGTTGTCCGGATCGCCGTTGTCGCCGGTCCAGCCGATCAGCATCGTGTCGTCCTCGCCCGCGTGCGCGCGCTTGATGTACTCGCCCCACTCATACGTGACGATCTTCGCCTTCACGCCGATCTTGGCCCAGTCGGCCTGGATCATTTCCGCCATCAGGCGCGCGTTCGGGTTGTAGGCGCGCTGCACGGGCATCGCCCACAGCGTGATGTCGAAGCCGTTCGGGTAGCCGGCCTTCGCGAGCAGATCCTTGGCCTTGGCCGGATCGTACGAGGCGGCCGGCAGGTTCTTGACGAACGACCACTGCGTCGGCGGCATCGGGTTGGTCGCGAGCTGGCCCGCGCCCTGATACACCGACTCGATGATCGCCTTCTTGTTGATCGCCATGTCGAGCGCCTGACGCACTTCGAGCTTGTCGACCGGCTTGTGCGTCACGTTGAACGCGAGGTAGCCGAGGTTGAAGCCCGGCTGCGAAGGCATGTCGAGGTTCGGCTCGGCCTTCAGCGGCGCGATGTCGGCCGGGCGCGGATAGCTCATCACCTGGCATTCGTCGCGCTTGATCTTCTGCACGCGCACGCCGGCATCCGGCGTGATCGAGAAGATCAGCTTCGAGATCTTCACCGCGTTCGGCTTCCAGTACTCGGGATTGCCGTCGAAGCGGATCGTCGCGTCCTTCGTGTAGCTGCGGAAAATGAACGGGCCCGTGCCGACCGGGTACTGGTTGATGTCGGCGGCCTTGCCGGCCTTCAGCAGCTGATCCGTGTACTCGGCCGAGAGAATCGATGCGTATTCCATCGCCAGGTTCTGGATGAACGGCGCGTTGACTTCCTTCAGCGTGAACTTGACCGTGTACGGGTCGACCTTCTCGACCTTCGTGATCAGCTTGTCGAGGCCCATGTCGGTGAAGTACGGGAACTGCACCGGGTACGCCTTGCGGAACGGCTGGTTCGGATCGAGCATGCGCTCGAACGTGAAGATCACGTCGTCGGCATTGAAGTCGCGCGTCGGCTTGAAGAACGAGGTGGTCTGGAATTTCACGCCGTGGCGCAGATGGAACGTGTAGGTCTTGCCGTCCGGCGAGACGTCCCATTTTTCGGCGAGGCCGGGCTCGACCTTGGTGCCGCCGCGCTCGAATTCGACGAGGCGGTTATAGACGGTGAACGTATTGGCCGTGAAATCGACGCCCGTGGTGTACTGCGCCGGATCGAAGCCCGCGGGACTGCCTTCTGAGCAGTAGACGAGCGTCTTGTTCGGAATCCCCGCAGCCTGCGCGCACGTCGCGCCGATGAGAGATGCCGCTGTGGCAGCGACGAGCGTTGTCCTACGCGCGACGCGCAACAGATTGTTTTGCTTCATGTTTCCTCCAGGATCGTGGCCGGCTTGCGCCAGCGTAGCGGGATATTACTTGAGCTTGGGCCGGCCACCAAGCAGAGGAAATTCCCTCTGTTGACGATAGGAAACAGTTCAGGCAAACGTTTTGCCGCGCGCGTGAGCAGCCCGGCGCGCGCGGCTCGCAGCAAAAAACGGCGCAAAAAACGCGCCGCCCGTGCTTATTTCAAACCCACGCCCATGAATTGCGTGGGCCCGAACGGATCGATCTTAAAGCCCGTCACGTTCTTGCTGATCGGCTGATACACCGTGGAGTGGGCAATCGGCGTGAACGGCACCTGGTCCTTGAAGATCTCCTGAGCCCCGGTATAAGCCTTGGTGCGCTCGGCCATGTTGGTCGTGCTGCGGCCCTGCTTGATGAGATCGTCATAGGGCTTGTAGCACCACTTCGAGAAGTTGCTGCCGTTCACCGCGTCGCAGCCGAGCAACACGCCGAGCCAGTTGTCGGGGTCGCCGTAGTCGCCGGTCCAGCCGATCAGCATCGCCTGATGCTCGCCCGCATGCGCGCGGCGGATGTACTCGCCCCACTCGTACGTGCCGATATTCACCTTGACGCCGATCTTCGCCCAGTCCGCCTGCAGCATTTCCGCCATCAGCCGCGCGTTCGGGTTATACGGGCGCTGCACCGGCATGGCCCATAGCGACAGCTCGAAGCCATCGGGATAGCCGGCCTGCTTGAGCAGCGCCTTCGCCTTGTCGACGTCGTAGGGCGCGTCCTTCAGATTCTTGTCGTAGCCCCATTGCGTCGGCGGCATCGGGTTGGTCGCGAGCTGGCCCGCGCCCTGGTACACCGACTCGATGATCGCCTTCTTGTTGATCGCCATGTCGAGCGCGCGGCGCACGAGCACGTTGTCGAGCGGCTTCTTCGTCGTGTTGTAGGCGATATAGCCGAGGTTGAAGCCGACTTCGCTCGGCATCGCGAGCGACGGGTCCGCCTTCACGGCGGCAATGTCGGCCGGACGCGGATAGCTCATCACCTGGCATTCGCCGCGCTTGAGTTTTTGCAGACGCACGGCCGGATCGACCGTGATCGAGAAGATCAGCTTGCCGACCTTCACGATGCCCGGCTTCCAGTAGTCGGGATTGCCGTCGAAGCGGATCGTGTCGTCCTTCGTGTAGCTGCGGAAGATGAACGGCCCCGTGCCGACCGGGTACTGGTTGATGTCGGACGCCTTGCCCGCCTTCAGCAGCTGGTCGGCATATTCGGCCGACAGGATCGACGCGAACGGCATCGCGATCTGCTGCAGGAACGGCGCGTCGACTTCCTTCAGCGTGAAGCGCACCGTGTACGGGTCGACCTTCTCGATCTTCGCGATGTTCTTCGCGAGGCCGAGGTCGTTGAAATACGGGAAGTTGACCGGATACGCCTTGTGGAACGCATTATCGGGATCGAGCATGCGCTCGTAGGTAAAGACGACATCGTCCGCGTTGAATTCGCGGGTCGGCTTGAAGAACGAGGTGGTCTGGAATTTGACGCCGTGGCGCAGATGGAACGTGTAGGTGAGATTGTCCGGCGAGACGTCCCACTTTTCGGCGAGGCCCGGCTCGATGTCGGTGCTGCCGCGCGCGAATTCGACGAGCCGGTTATAGACCGTGTACGAGCCGGCGGTAAATTCGACGCTGGTCGTGTATTGCGCGGTGTCGAAGCCGGCCGGACTGCCTTCCGAGCAGAAGATGAGCGTCTTGTCGGGCAGCGTGGCCGCCTCGGTCGAGGCAGGCGCGAGGCTGGCCGTGGCGAGCGCGCATGCGGCGAGAGCGGGAAGGCAGAACTCATGAAGCGTCAACCATCGTTGTGCCGCAGTCTTTCTTGTCACTGTCATATCGTCCTCCGCAGTAGCCTGGGTGGCTGCGTTTTTCGATCATAGACAGCACAAAATCGAGCTTCAACAGGTACTTACCACGCTGTTGGCGACAAATTCCCGCCTCGATCGCACCTCGCGCGAGGGTTTTTCCTGGGACAAGCGCGATGGCATGGCAGCTGGTTCAGGCGGTTTGCCGGCTGGCGCAAGACGCCTTCAAGGCGTGCTGGGATAGGGAGTGCGCGAAGCCGCGCGACCGTTGCGGCCGCGCGGAAGCCGATGGGTTGGCCGTGCGCTCGGGACGGTTACGCTCGCGGACGACGGCCCGCGGGCGCCAGTCCCGCGCTCAGGCGCCGAGCCGCTCGCAGATCGCCCGGGTGGCAGCGGCGGCGTTCAGCGTGTAGAAGTGCAGACCCGGCACCTTCGCATCGACGAGGCGCTGGCACAGGTTCGTCACCACGTCGAGCCCGAACGCGCGGATCGACTCGCGATCGTCGCCGAAACTCTCGAGCCGGCGAGCAACCCAGCGCGGCACTTCGGCGCCGCACATTTCGGAGAAGCGCATCAGCTGCGAGAAGTTCGTGATCGGCATGATGCCCGGCACGATCGGCACGTCGACGCCGAGCTTCCTCGCATCGTCGACGAAACGGAAGTACGCGTCCGCGTTGAAGAAGTACTGCGTGATCGCGGAGTTCGCGCCGGCCTTCACCTTGCGCGCGAAGTTTTCGAGATCGTGACGCGGCGAGCGCGCCTGCGGATGGTATTCCGGATAGCCGGCCACCTCGATCCAGAACCAGTCGCCGAACTCGGCGCGAATGAAGCTGACGAGTTCCGACGCATAGCGCAGCTCGCCGACCGAGCCCATGCCCGAGGGCAGGTCGCCGCGCAGCGCGACGATATGGCGGATGCCGTGCGCGCGGTACTCGTTGAGGATCGCGCGCAGGTTGTCCTTCGACGAGCCGACGCACGACAGATGCGGCGCGGCCTCGAGGCCTTCCTTCGCCATCTCGATGACGGTGTCGAGCGTGCCCTGTTGCGTCGAGCCGCCCGCGCCGAACGTCACGGACACGAACTTGGGTTTGAACGGCACGAGTTGCGCGCGCGTCGCGCGCAGCTTGTCGAGGCCGTCCTGGGTTTTCGGCGGAAAGAATTCGAATGAGAGTTCGATCGGATTCATGATTCAGTGGGTCAACCGAGACTGCGGTTGCCGAAGATAAGCGCGGACAGCAGCCACGACACGATGCTGTACAGGATCGAGCCGAAGAACGCCGACCAGAAGCCCGACACCTCGAAGCCCTTCAGCAGCGACGCGCACAGCCAGAAGCACAGCGCGTTGACCACCAGAATGAAGAGCCCGAGCGTGAGAATCGTGACCGGCAGCGTCAGCAGGATCAGCACCGGCCGCAGGACCGCGTTGATGAGGCCGAGCACGACCGCGACGATCAGCGCCGTGCCGAAGCTGCGGATATGGATCGACGGGACGAGGTAGGTGATGATCAGCAGCGCGAGCGCGTTGATGAGCCAGGTGAGCAGCACGGTCATGGAGAACTCCTTGTGGGCCGGATGTCCGTTGAACGAAAAAAAGACGGCTAGAGGCGAGCCGGGCGAGTGAACAAAGCGGCGCATGATGCGCCGCCCCGTTCCGGTGATGCCCTTGCGCCCTGGCGACGTTGCGCCTGCGTAGCCGCCCGCGTGCCGATGAGCCAGCGCGCACCGAAGTGCGCGCGCGTGCTCAATAGCGGTAGTGGTTCGGCTTGAACGGACCGTTCTTGTCGACGCCGATGTAGCCGGCCTGCTCGTCGGACAGCACGGTCAGGTTCGCGCCGATGCGCGCGAGGTGCAGACGCGCGACCTTCTCGTCGAGATGCTTCGGCAGCACGTACACCTTGTTCTCGTACTTCGCGCCCTGCGTGAACAGTTCGATCTGCGCGAGCGTCTGGTTCGTGAACGAGTTCGACATCACGAACGACGGGTGGCCCGTCGCGCAGCCGAGGTTCACGAGGCGGCCTTCGGCCAGCAGGATCACGCGCTTGCCGTCCGGGAAAATGATGTGGTCGACTTGCGGCTTGATGTTTTCCCACTGGTACTGGCGAGTCGACGCAACGTCGATTTCCGAGTCGAAGTGGCCGATGTTGCAGACGATCGCGTTATGGCGCATCGCCTTCAGGTGATCGTGGTTCAGCACGTGGTAGTTGCCGGTGGCTGTCACGAAGATGTCGGCCTTGTCGGCCGCGTATTCCATCGTCACGACGCGGTAGCCTTCCATCGCCGCCTGCAATGCGCAGATCGGATCGATTTCGGTCACCCACACCGTCGCGCCGAGACCGCGCAGCGATTGCGCGCAGCCCTTGCCCACGTCGCCGTAACCGGCCACGACCGCGATCTTGCCCGCAATCATCACGTCGGTCGCGCGCTTGATGCCGTCGACGAGCGACTCGCGGCAGCCGTACAGGTTGTCGAACTTCGACTTCGTGACCGAGTCGTTGACGTTGATCGCCGGGAACGGCAGGCGGCCTTCCTTCTCCATCTGGTACAGACGGTGCACGCCGGTGGTGGTTTCCTCGGTGACGCCCTTGATGTGCGCGAGGCGCTTCGAGTACCACGCCGGATCGGCATCGAGGTGCGTCGCGATCGACTTGTACAGTGCGACTTCTTCCTCGTTGGTCGGCTTCGCGATCACCGAGCGGTCTTTCTCGGCCTTCGAGCCGAGGATCAGCAGGAGCGTGGCGTCGCCGCCGTCGTCGAGGATCATGTTGGCGAACTCGCCGTTCGGCCATTCGAAGATGCGGTGCGAGAACTCCCAGTATTCGTCGAGCGATTCGCCCTTGAACGCGAACACCGGCGTGCCGGCCTGCGCGATCGCGGCGGCGGCGTGGTCCTGGGTCGAGAAGATGTTGCACGAGGCCCAGCGCACGTCGGCGCCGAGCGCGGTCAGCGTCTCGATCAGCACGCCGGTCTGGATCGTCATGTGCAGCGAACCTGCGATGCGCGCGCCCTTCAGCGGCTGCTGCGCCTTGTATTCTTCACGCGTTTGCATGAGCCCGGGCATTTCGGTCTCGGCAATCGTGAGTTCCTTGCGGCCCCAGTCGGCCAGCGACATGTCGGCAACGAGGTAATCCTGGTTCTGGGAATCGATGACTGCGGCGTTCATCACGCCCTCCTTTCTAAGAAATTGACTAGAAATGTGACGTGAGCGCGGTTCGATGCGGGGGATGGGATGCCGCAACGCGCATCCGGCCCTCCGATTGAAGCCTTCGAGCCTGGCGGGCGGCCGGCGAATAGGGATTCGCGGTACCCGTCGCAACGCTCCTCGAAGACGAACGGCGATTGTAGCAAATCGGCATGGCATCTGGCATGACAGACGCCGTCGCGCCATCAATGCCATGACTTACAATCGCCCGAATCATTCCTATCTGGAATCTGGAGACAGGATCATGGAGCTGCGTGCGCTGCGCTATTTCGTCGAAGTGGTCCGTCAGCAGAGCTTCACCGTGGCCGCCGAGCAGATGTTCGTCACGCAGCCGACCATCAGCAAGATGGTCAAGTCGCTGGAAGACGAGATCGGCTCGCCGCTTCTGCTGCGCGACGGCCGCCAGATGGTGCTCACCGACGCCGGCCGGATCGTCTATCAGCGCGGCCAGGACGTGCTGGCCGCGCATGCGCAGTTGCAATCCGAACTCAACGATCTCGACACGCTCGGGCGCGGCGAACTGACGATCGGCATCCCGCCGATGGGCGGTGCGCTGTTCACGCCGGCGATTGCCGCGTTCCGCCAGCGCTATCCGAAGATCGAACTAAAGCTGTTCGAGCAGGGTTCGCGCGCGATCGAAGCGGCGCTGATCGATGGCGAGCTCGAATTGGGCGGTGTGCTGCAACCGGTCGATCCCGAGCATATCGACGTGCTACCGATCTCGCGTCAGTTGCTCTGGCTCGTCGCGCGCAACGGCTCGCGTTGGGATGCACTGCGCGCAGTGCCGCTCGCGCAGCTCGCGAACGAACCATTCGTGTTCTACGGCGAGAGCCTCGCGCTCAACGACGTCGTGCTCAACGCGTGCCGCGCGGCTGGTTTCGCACCGACGATCGTCGGGCGCAGCGGGCACTGGGATTTCATGGCGGCGCTGGTGCTCGCCGGGGTCGGCATCGCGCTCCTGCCCGCGCCGTATTGCCGGCGGCTCGATCCCGCGCAGTTCACCTGCCTGCCGGTCGTCGAGCCGGAGATTCCGTGGGAAATGGCGATCGGCTGGCGCCGCAACGGCTATCTGTCGCATGCGGCGCGCGCGTGGCTCGACCTCGCGCGCGAAACGCTGCCGGCACAGGTCAACGATGACTTCATGCTCGGGCCGGGGATTGGCTTGAACGGAATTGCGACGGCGGGTGGCGCGTCAACGTCTGCGGCCGAATGACGTGCGGTGGAAGGCCTGGATGCGTGGCGCGTTAGTTGGTTAGCTCCTTAGTTTGGCCAGGCGTTTGCGTCGCTGCGCATCGGTTGCCGTGGTGCTCTCGAACCTTTCGCCATCACCTCGTCAGCCTCACGTCACATCACCTCACATCACCTCACGCCGCGCGCGCCGCCACGCCACTCACGCTACCCACACCGCTCACGGCCCGCAGCGCGCCCTCCCCTTCCCGCCGGCTCGCCGCGATCAACTCGGCCGCGCGCTCGCCGATCATCACCGTCGGCGCATTGGTGTTGCCGCCGATCAGCGTCGGCATCACCGATGCATCGACGATCCGCAGCCCGCTCACACCCCGCACGCGCAATTGCGGATCGACGACCGAGCGCGCGTCGCCGCCCATGCGGCACGTCGCGACCGGGTGATAGATCGTGTCGGCATGCCTCGCGATAGTCTGACGCAACTCCGCATCCGATTGCCCCGGCCGCGTGTACAGCTCCTGACCGCCATACAGCGCGAGCGATGGCGCATCGAGAATGCGCCGCGCCATCTTCACGCCGTCGACGAGCAGATCGAGATCGCGCGTATCGCCGAGGAAGCACGGATCGATCAGCGGCGCGACGCGCGCATCGGCGCTCGCGAGCGTGACCGTGCCGCGGCTATGCGGACGCAGCACGCACACGTGCAGCGAATAGCCGTGGCCCCAATGCATGTGGCGATTGTGATCGTCGACGAGCGCGGCGCAGAAATGCAGTTGCAGATCGGGCCGTTCGAGCGTCGGCCGGCTCTTCAGAAAGCCGCCGGCCTCGGCCACATTGCTCGACAGCATGCCGCGCCCATGCCGCATGAACGTGACGAATTGCGGCAGCATCCGCGCGATGCCGCGCACCGAGAAGCCGGTTGGCTCGATCGACTTCGTGCGCTTGTTGATCGTGAAATCGACATGATCGATGAGGTTGCGGCCGACGTCCGGCGCATCGTGCAATACGTCGATGCCGAGCGAGCGCAATTGCGCGGCCGGCCCGATGCCCGAGCACATCAACAGTTGCGGCGAATTGAACGCGCCCGCGGCAAGCACGACCTCGGCGCGCGCTTCGAGCGTTTCGGTGCGGCCGCCGCGCACGATTTCGACGCCGCTCGCGCGCTTGCCGTCGAAGACGACGCGCAGCACGGTCGCATCGGCGATCATGTGCAGATTCGCGCGCGGCCGGTCGTAGATATAGGCACGCGCCACGCTGCAACGACGGCCGTCGCGCTGCGTCACCTGATAGAAGCCGATACCTTCCTGGTCCGCGCCGTTGAAATCGCGATTCGGTTTGTAGCCCGCTTCGAGCGCGGCCTGCACGAAGCGTTTCGAAAACGGATTCTGGAAGCGCAGATCGGATACGCTCAGCGGCCCCGTGTCGCCGTGCCATGCATCGGCGCCGCGCTCGTTGCCTTCGGCGCGGCGAAAATACGGCAGCACGTCGGCCCATGACCAGCCCGCGCAGCCGAGCTGCGCCCATTCGTCGTAATCGAGCGGATGGCCGCGCGTGTAGATCATCGCGTTGATCGCACTCGATCCGCCGAAGCCGCGTCCGCGCGGCTGATAACCGCGCCGCCCGGCGAGCCCCGGCTGCGGCGTGGTCAGATAGCCGTAGTTGGTCTTGAGCCGGTTCGGCACCACGGCCGCGACGCCCACAGGCATGTTCACGAGCAGATTGCGCCCGGTGTGCGGACCGGCTTCGATCAGCGCGATGGTCGCATCGGGGCAGCTATCCGCGAGCCGGCTCGCGAGCGAGCAACCACCCGAGCCCGCCCCGACGATGATGTAGTCATATTGCATGCGCTCCTCCTGATGGACCGCGTGGCGCGCGGACCCTGTCTCGTGCACAGTTGTCTACGTGTGTTTTCTGCGCATTGTAGGGAGCGTTGCGGAGGCTGCGGCGGCTTCGGGACAGAGCGATTCCTCTAAACGCCGGTACCGTCGCGCCCCTATGATGAACGACGCGCGCGGCATGCATACGCGGCCGCCAACCGGTCACAAGCCGGCCGCGCGAGGCATTCAAACATGACGCGGTGCGCGCCATCCCCCTCGCACGCGGCGTCACACGTAGCGATCAAACAGATGCATGGCCGACCAGTGCCAGCGAACCAGCAAACTCATCAGCGCGGCCCACGCGCACCGTCATCGATCAGGGAGTGGACTCGGATGAAAAACGATCTGCCGGAGGTCGCCGCGCTCGAAGCGCTGCTGCGCGATCAGCGTCACGCGTATCTGCGCGAGCCGTATCCGTCGTGGGACGCGCGCGCGGCGCATCTGCGTGCGCTGCGCAAGCTCATGCTCGACCATCGCGACGCGCTCGCCGAGGCGATGCATACCGACTTCGGCAATCGCTCAAAGCAGGAAGTGCTGCTCGCCGAATTCCTGCTCGTGAAGGAAGAGATCGATGCCGCGCTGCGCCACGGCAAGCGCTGGATGAAAGCACAGCGCCGCAGCACCAACAAGTGGCTGCTGCCCGCGCGCGCGAAGGTGGTGCCGCAGCCGCTCGGCGTGGTGGGCATCATCGTGCCGTGGAATTATCCGGTGCTGCTCGCGGTCGGGCCGCTGATCAGCGCACTGACGGCCGGCAATCGCGCGATCATCAAGATGTCCGAACTCACGCCGCGCACCTCGGCGCTATTCGAGCAGTTGATCGGTCAGACCTTCGCGCGCAATCACGTCGCGGTCGTCAACGGCGATGCGGCGCTTGCCGCCGCGTTCAGCGCGCAGCCGTTCGATCATCTGCTCTTCACCGGTTCGACGAAGGTCGGCCACGAGGTGATGCGCGCGGCGGCCGAGCATCTGACGCCGGTCACGCTCGAACTCGGCGGCAAGTCGCCGGCGATCATCGGCGCGCAGGCGCGCTTCGACAACGCGGTCGACAACCTCATCGCCGGCAAGACGCTCAACGCGGGGCAGACCTGCATCGCGCCCGACTACGTGCTGGTGCCGCGCGGCAAGGAGCAGGCGTTCATCGAGCGGGCGCGCGTGCGCATGGCGAAGATGTACCCCGACTTCATCCGGAATCCTGATTACACGTCGATCATATCGGCGAGTCACTTCGAGCGGCTCGAACGTCTCGCCGACGAAGCGCAGGCTGCCGGCGCGCAACTGCATGCGCTGACCGACGCGGTGCCCGATGCCGGGAGCCGGCGTTTTCCGTTGATCGCGGTGACGGGCGCGCCGGACGAATGCGCGCTGATGCAGGAGGAGATTTTCGGGCCGCTGCTGCCGCTGGTGCCATACGACACGCTCGACGACGCGATCGCGTGGATCAATGCGCGGCCGCGGCCGCTCGCGCTTTATCTCTATGCCGACGATACGGGCACGATCGAGCGCGTGACGCATGAGACGATCGCGGGCGGGATGGCGGTGAACGAAACGCTGATGCATCTCGCGTGTGAGAGTTTGCCGTTCGGCGGGGTGGGCGCGAGCGGCATGGGGGCGTATCACGGTTATGAGGGGTTTGTGACTTTCTCGAAGATGAAGCCGGTGTTGACGCAGGCGCGGTTCAACGCGCGAGGGTGGATTGCGCCGCCTTATGGGAGGCGGGTGGAGGTTTTGTTGAAGTTAATGATGAAGGTTTAGGGGCCCTGTGCAGGGCTGGGCTTTTTTGGCGTTGTTCTGGTTTTGTTGGCCTTTCTTTGTTTTCTTGTCGGGGTATTGGTGTTGGCCCTGTGCGGGGCTTCTTTGTCTTTGTTCTCTGCGGTGTTGGCCTTTCCTTGTGTTCATGCCGGTCTATTGGCGTTGCCCCTGTGCGGGCGATTTTGCTTGTTCATAGCGTGCGTTGACGTATCATTGAGCACACAAAACCATTGAAAATCAATGAGTTACTGTTCATGATGCGTCGCGTAGTGCATAGCCGTTCACGGCGTGCATTGTCCTGAAATTGTCCAAAGGGAACACGCAATGGCAAACCACCAGAAACACAAAATCGACCGCGCGTTCATGCGCGCCCTGAACACGACTGCCGCGAAGGAATATCGTGGCCGCGCCATCATGGCACGGGCCAAGATTGAGGGGGCGCAAACTCTTGACAGTGTTTTGCAAATCCGAATGGGAATAAGGGGTACGCTGGAAGCCCCAAACCATAACTGGAATCGCAATGGCAGATATTTTTCTCAAAATTGACGGTATTGCGGGCGAATCGCAAGATGCGACACACCCTGATGAAATTGAGGTTCTTGGCTGGAACTGAAACGTTACGCAGAAGTCCAGTATGCATTCTGGTTCAGGTGGTGGGGCGGCAAAGGCTTCGGTTTCGGATTTGAACTTTACGCATACGATTGACCGGGCAAGCCCCAATCTTGCGAGCTACTGCTTTCAGGGAAAACATATTCTAAAAGTGGTGTTGACCATGCGCAAAGCTGGTGGTTTGCCGCTTGAATACCTGAAATACACCATGTCTGATGTAATCATCACGCACGTGGAACCGGCGGCTGGAGACAGATTGGCGCTAGAACATGTTGCGCTGTCGTTTGCCCGGTTGAAGAAAGAGTATGTGGTGCAAGGCGTAACTGGCGGCAGTCAAGGCACGGTGACCGCACTAATCGACGTGAAGCAGAACACGGCGACCTGACCGGGGCATCTATGAACGACTATGAAAGTCTGATAAGCAATGACGCGCCACCAAGACAGATTAATCTTTATAGCTATGGGACGCTAAAGGATTTAACCCCGATTGAGCTTTATTTGTGCCTATTGACTGAAGAGGCGGCGAAACAATTTGGAACACAAGACGTTGTTGCCGTGATGTCGCTCATACTGGGGTATCCATTTTTGAGCACACGTGCGAAATTCAGAGGGGCAACTCCGGGTGTATCGGTGGCATCACTTATTTGTCGGGAACTGATTGATATCCGCCTAAAGAAAGCTTACTTGCCCGCTATTACAGGGACAATTTTCAGTCTAAAAATATCGTGGACGAATAACGTCGGAGCCTTTGTTGGTCGGACTATTCCTGAAATTGGGTGGGTGATTGGTATTTGTGATGTTGTGGTGATAAGCACGAAAACGACCTTGCGCTACAACACCATCGTAAAACCGGAGGACAGATTAAATGATGCAACAGTCGGAACCCTCGGATAATCTGCTTCAATTTGTAGAGAAACAGGCGGGATTGTGGCGAAAGCACACGTTAACTCTCTCCACAAAGATTGAGCGAGATTTGGGGGTCACGGGAATTGATGCGGATGAATTCATGGAGGCATTTTTTCGGGAATTCGACGTTGCGTCAGGGGACTATGACGGTGGGCGATACTTCGGTCCGGAAGGGCTTGAGGTTGGTCTGTCGTGTATTGGGCGATGGCTTGACCGGCGTCGTGGAGTAAAGCGATTCCCGAAGGAGGAGTTAACGCTAGGAATGCTCCAACATGCCATTGACCTCGGCGTATGGGACAGCGAAAGGTTGAAGGAAGAGGCGGACACGCAGTCCGACCGTCCCAACGAAGATACCGACTGACGACCGGCGCGCCGAAAACCACGTCTTCACCCATACGCGCCGATACCCCGACCGCTTGAATCCCGGCCCGCTGTGCCGCTCGCGCGGGTCGGGGCATACGTTGCCCTTCAACCATCGCCAAGTCGTCAGAAGCCCGCTAAACGCGTCTGCCGGATTCCTGCCGAACTTGTCCGCATATTGTCCTGAACGCAAATAAAAACGTCTTTTCTACATGCGTTCGATTCGCGCAAAGTCTTTCCTGACAAGGCTTCTGGCGATACAGCGTCGTTTTTCGTAATTTCCCCTGTGCGGGGCGGCACCAATAGACCGACATGAACACAAGGAAAGGCCAACAAACCCAGGAACAACGACAAAAAAGCCCAGCCCCACACAGGGGCAACACCACTAGAACAACGAAAAAACCTACACAAACGTATCCACCAACCCCACAGCCTGCCGCACGGCAACAACCTCACCACTATCAGACGCCCCGCCCCCGGCAATGGCACCACCACCACTGCCACCCGAAGACTTCCCTCCCGAACGCCCACTCGACCCCGCGTTCTGCTGTCCGCCGCCCTGCCGGGCAAACCCATCACTCACACTCGCGCTTCCGAGCCCGATGCCATTGGACTCCATCGCCTCCCGCAGCTTCGGCAAAGCCGCCTCGACCGCCTCCCGCACCGACTGGTGCTGCGAAACAAAAAGCGCATGCGCATGGTTATCGGCCACCTGCAATACGACCTGCAACGGCCCGAGATCCTTCGGATTCAACGTCAGTTCGGCACTCTGCGAATGCGCATTCGACAAGAACACCACCTTCTGACTCAGCGCCTCCTCCCAATCGCTCGTGCCGACCTGCGGCGCCAACGCATTCGCAGCAGCAGCCGCGGCACTCGCGTTGCCCGTGCTCTGCACCGCGGCCGTCGTACTCGCGGCATTGGCCGCCGCCTGCGTCGCGGCAAGCGCGGCACTCGACGCATCGGCCTCGTTGCGCGCCGTCGCGAGATTGTCAGCCTGCGCGCTGCTGGATGCAGCCGCGGTCAAGGCATCGGCGGCCGACTTCGCTGTCGCCGGATCGCTGAGCGCGGTCGCGGCGGCGCCCGTCGATGCGGCATGGCTCGCGCCCAAGCCCTTGCCG
>NZ_JAAGPS010000012.1:0-89551 GCF_017105025.1 Paraburkholderia sp. Ac-20336
TGCCGCGCCGATGCCGCGTGCGGCGCCGGTGACGAGCGCGCGGCGGCCGGCGAGCGGTTGCCGCCAGTCGAAGGCGGCGGACGTCGTGGGGTTGGCGTCGTGGGGGCTGCCTGCGTGGGCTGTATTAGCTGCGTTGGTTGCGTGGGTTACTTCGAGCGAGTTGCCCGAATCGTGCAGGCCGCCCATGCTGTTCACGCCGGTTTGGCCGCTGGTATCGCTCGCCTCGATGCGCACGACCTGGCCCGATACATACGCCGAGCGTGGCGACAGAAAGAAGCGCAGCGTCGCGTCGATACCGTTTTCCACGCCTTGCGCGACATACACGAGATTCGCGGTGATGCCGCGCCGCGCTTCCTTGCCGAGCGAGCGCGTCAGGCCTTCGAGCGCGCGCTGCGCGGTCCATTGACGCGGACTCGCGCAGGCTTCGGGCGGCCGGCCCAGCACGACGATGCGTCCGCATTTGCCGAGCGAGCGCAGCGTGTCGTGAAAGAAGCGGTGCAGCGGTTCGAGCTGGCTGCTGTCCTCGATGCCGCTCGCGTCGAACAGCAGCGCGGCGAGCTTGCCTGCCGAGCCCGCTTCGGCCGGCTCGAAGCGCCCGGTCATCAGGCCGTGGCGGTTGGCGAGCGGCACCCAGAGCCCGGCGCTTGCGTGCGCGACGCTCGTCATGCCGATGCTCGCGACGAGCCTCGCGAGCGCATCGAACAGGTGCGGCTCGCGGCCCGCGCCGATCGCAATCAGGCCGTCGAACTCGGGCCGGTCCGCGCGATAGCGCCGCAGCACCTCGGGCTTCGGCAAACCGAGCGAACGCGCGAGGCGCGCGCCGAACGGCGAGTTGACGAACTTCAGGTAGGAGTCGTTCATGTCGTAGCTTGCTCCGCTGGACGCGCCCCGGGAAACCCCGTGGCGGGGACGCCGGACGTGTGCCAGTTTGCCTTGAGTTGGGGGCGCCGGGGGCGCTTTGCCGTGATGCGGCGCGGATTTTTTTGCGCGTTCGCGTGCCGGTTGGGCTGCGCCACTCAAGCCGCCACCTCCAACGCCTGCTCGAGCGCTTCCTTGCGCTTTTGCAGACTCGCGAGCATATCGAAGTCGGCGGGAAAATCGTCGACCTTCACGACGTGCGCGCCATAGCGCGCGTAGTCGTCGAGCACGCGGCGCTCGTCGGCGTCGATCAGGCCTTGCCGCTCTGCCGTGTCGGTCCATGCGCCGAGTTGCGCGAGACTTTGCGGCATCGGTTCGAGCGAGCCCTGTTTGACCGCCTCGCGCAGCTTCTGGTCGATCTGCGTGAAGCGCGGATTCAGCGCGAACACGAGTTCGCCATAGCCGAGCGCATCGACGTCCGGGTGCGGCACGTACGAACCGGCGACGAGCCGCTCGCGCGCGGCGCCCGGCGTCTGCATCAGCTCGGCGATCTCGCTGCCGAGCCGGTCCGACGGCTCGCGGTGCGGCAGGCCGAACGGGAACGCGAGCCTGCGCACGAGCGTCGCGGCGAGGCGGTTCGGATAGTTCGCGAGCACGCCGTCGAGCGCATGCTGGGCCTGGTACAGCGCGTCCTCGACGCCCCAGCGCACGAGCGGCAGGTCATCGGGCTGGCGGCCTTCGTCCTCGAAGCGCTTTAACGTTGCCGAGATCAGGTAGAGCTGCGAGAGCACATCGCCGAGGCGCCCCGAGATGCGCTCGCGGCGTTTCAGGTCGCCGCCGAGCACGAACATCGACACGTCGGCGAGCAGCGCGAACACCGTCGCGAGACGTGTCGCCGCGCGGTAATACGCGTGCAGCGGCGCATAGGCGGCGCGCGGCTTGCCGATCAGCGCGCCGCCCGTGAGCCCATCCACGAGACTGCGCACGAGGTTCGACAGCATGAAGCTCAGGTGACCGAAGAATGCGGCATCGAAATCGCGCAGCGCCTTCGCGTGATCGGGCTCGCGCGTCGCGTTCATTTCCTTGAGCACGTACGGATGGCAGCGGATCGCGCCCTGGCCGAAGATGATCAGGCAGCGCGTCAGAATGTTGGCGCCTTCGACCGTGATCGCGATCGGCACCTGCTGATAGGCGCGCGCGAGAAAGTTCGACGGCCCCATGCAGATGCCCTTGCCGGCGGCCACGTCCATGCCGTCGTTGATGACCTTGCGGGCACGCTCGGTGATGTGATACTTGGCGATCGCGGAAATGACCGAAGGCTTCTCGCCGAGATCGACCGCATGCGCGGACAGGCGGCGCGCGGCATCCATCACGTAGAGGTTGCCGCCCATGCGGCCGAGCGCTTCCTGCACGCCCTCGAACTTGCCGACGGCGGTGCGGAACTGGCGGCGAATCGCGGCATACGCGCCGGTGCCACGCACGGCGATCTTCGCCATCCCGACATTCGACGACGGCAGCGAGATCGCGCGGCCCGCCGCGAGGCACTCCATCAGCATGCGCCAGCCGTTGCCGACCTGGGCGCGTCCGCCGATCACCCAGTCGAGCGGAATGAACACGTCCTTGCCCGAGTTCGGACCGTTCTGGAACACCGCGTTCAACGGCCAGTGCCGCCGGCCGATTTCGACGCCGGGGTGGTCGGTCGGAATCAGCGCGCAGGTGATGCCGGGCTCGTCGTCAGCGCCGAGCAGATGGTCGGGGTCGAGCGCGCGGAACGCAAGGCCGAGCACGGTCGCGATCGGCCCGAGCGTGATGTAGCGCTTGTCCCACGTGACGCGAAAGCCGAGCGTCTCGCGGTCCTCGTGCAGGCCCTTGCAGACGATGCCGACATCGGGAATCGCGGCCGCGTCGGAACCGGCGTAGGGGCTCGTCAGCGCGAAGCAGGGGATGTCCTCGCCGCGCGCGAGACGCGGCAGATAGTGGTTCTTCTGCGCCTCGGTGCCGTAGTGCATCAGCAGTTCGGCGGGGCCGAGCGAGTTCGGCACCATCACCGAGACGGCCGCGGCCGAGCAGCGCGTCGCGAGCTTCATGATGACCTGCGAATGCGCGTACGCGGAGAACTGCTTGCCGCCGTACTGCTTCGGAATGATCATGCCGAGAAAGCCGTGCTGTTTCACGAACTGCCACGCTTGCGGCGAGAGGTCCTGCCACACCATCGTGGTGTCCCAGTCGTTCGCGAGATCGCAGAGCTGCTCGCATTCGACGTCGAGAAACGCCTGCTCCTCGGGCGTCAGCGTCGCCGGACCGTAGCCGAGCAGCGTGTCCCAGTGCGGGCGCCCGGAGAACAGTTCGGCATCCCACCAGACCGTGCCGGCTTCGATCGCGTCGCGCTCGGTCGGCGACATCTGCTGCAGGATCTTGCGGAACGCGTCGAGTACCGGTTTCGCGATCCATGCGCGGCGCAGCGGCCTGAACGTCAGCACGAAGGCGGGGAGCACGCACACGATCGCGAGGAACGTCGTGAGCGCCGGACCCGCCGCGCCGCCCAGATGCGCGGCCGCGACCCAGACGATCATGGCCGCGAGCCACCAGGAGGCGCGTGCCCGAACGTAGACGAGCGCGAGCGCAACGATGGCGAGCGCAAGGATGAACCACGGCATGACGTTTTCTCCTGGGTTTTGACAGCGCGAGCGAACGCCTCCACGTGGCGCGGACGGTTCGCGTTCCATTGTTCTTTCTGATGACGATGCAAGCGGCGCCACCTGCGAAGCGCGCCTCTGATGCGGCGCTGGGTTCGCGGCGCTGTCGCTGTTCTCGCGCCGATGCCGATGTTCCTATCGGCTCGACAGCGCGGTGCGGCTCAGCGGCGCAACGTAGAGGTACGGCCCGGATAGGCGAGGTTTTCGGGTTTCATGGCTCGTGTGCGGTACGGGTTGCGTGCTGTCCGAGGGCTGCCTGCCTGCTTGTTTGTTGCCTGGCGCCTGTCCGTTGCCGGTTTGTTACTTGTACGTTGCTTCTTCGTTGCCTGCCGTCGGCCCGATGTTTCGGGCTGCTTGCCATATTCTGCAGGCTTCCCGCTGGGGACGGCCTATGCGGGCGCCGTCCCGGGCGAGGCATGCTCAAGCCGTGCCGTGCAACACGTGCTCGAACGATGCGGACGCTGCTTCGATGCCACCGCCGCCGCGGCGTTCGCCACCGTCCGTATCGCTATAAGCGGGTTGTGCCGATGCGGCGCTTTCGCGCGACGCGGACGGCGCCATCTCACGGCTGGCCGCTTCCTGAGCGCCATCGGTTGCATCGCCGAGCACCGCGGCGAACGTCGCCAGCTGCGAGCTGTCCGGCAGCGGCGCCTTGAGCGCGGCGACCATTAGCGAGGCAAGGCGTGCGATCAACTGCAGATCGTTCATCGACTTGCCCTGCGAGAACTCGGAAATCAGGCTGTCGGTATCGGTGCCGGCGAGCACGCCCGATAGCGCGCCGATCGCGAAGTGCAGCCGCCAGCCGAGTTCCTCGCGCGGCAGATGCGGCAGCGCGCGCTGGAACGCATCGAAAAAGCGCACTGCCACCGGCTCGTAATGCTGGTTCAGAAAATCGCGGATGAACGACGACGGATCGGTATAGGCGCGGCCGAGCAGGCGCAGGAACGCTTTGCCGCCGATGCGCGGATCGCGCGAGAGCCGCAGCGCCGGAATGAACATCGCGCCGAGCACGTGCTCGCAGGTCAGCCGCGCGCCGAGCATGGCGTCGAAGCGGTCGAGCAGCTTGAGCCGCTCCTGGTTGAGCTGATCGAGACGGCGCGACAGCATCGAGTGGATCAGCGACTCCTTGGTGCCGAAGTGATAGTTGACCGCCGCGAGATTGACTTCGGCGCGCGAAGTGATCTGCCGCAGCGACATCGCCTCGTAGCCGCATTCGATGAAGAGCGTCTCCGCGGCGTCGAGAATGCGTGACTTGGTATCGCCGGCATGCCGGCCTGTTGTGCGAACTGCCATGTTGCGTCTCCCAGTTGCCGGGGCTGCCGGCTCGCAAACAAGCGATTCAAATCGCCATTTGAAACAATCGTTTTTTTCAGGATAAAGAAGGATGACGGCTGCGATCAAGGGGTCCCGTTCGACTAACTCCTCTAGAAGACCTGACGAGGGTCGCCTTTCCTGTGCGCGGTGCGTCAGATCGCGCGGAAAATAAAAAGGCCGTTCCGACGAAATCGGAACGGCCTCGTATTGCTCTGCGATGTATCTGGCCCCGCGCCTCGATCCTGATAACCCGAGGCGCCTGACGCGCGTTGGCGTCGTGGCGGTTCGAACCGCCTTTGCAGCTATTGTGCCCTATAACGCGCCGGCGCAGTAGCTGTTTAGTTCGAACGCTTGAAGCATTTGAAGCGGTCGGCGGGCGAGCCGGCCTACACGGCGCCTCCCGTGGCAGGCGCGCCGACTTCGCGCGCGGACTGCGTCATGTCGATGCCGCGCCGCTCGCGGCTGAACGGAATCAGCACGCAGATTACGACTGCGACGATGCCGATCACGACCGCCATCACGAGCGCGTAGTTGTTGCCGTGAATCTCCGCGATCTTCGATTGCAGCGGACCGTTGACCGACGAGATCAGGTTGCCGAGCTGATACATGAGGCCGGGGAAGGTCGCGCGAATCTCATCGGGCGAGATTTCGTTCAGGTGCACCGGGATCACGCCCCATGCGCCTTGCACCGAGATCTGCATCAGGAACGCGCCGAGCGCGAGCAGCATCGGCGTGCTCGAGAAGGCCCACAGCGGCAGCACCGGCAAGGCGATCAGCGAGGCGATGAAGATCGCGCGCTTGCGGCCGATCTTCTCCGATATCCAGCCGAAGAACAGCCCGCCGCAGATCGCGCCGATGTTCAGCGTGATCGTGATCCACGACACCGTATGCGCGTCGAACTGGTGCTGCACGCGCAGGAAGGTCGGATAAAGATCCTGCGAGCCGTGCGAGAAGAAGTTGAACGCGGTCATCAGGATGATCGCGTAGATCGACAGGCCGACGTTCTGCTTGAGCGTTGCGACGAGGCCGGGGCGCGCCTTCTTTTCGAGCGTCTTGAAGGCGGGCGACTCCGGCACGTGCGCGCGGACGTAGAGCACGAGCAGTGCGGGCAGCACGCCGACGAAGAACATGCCGCGCCAGCCGATGTATTGATAGAACACGCCGAACACGATCGAGGCGAGCAGATAGCCGCTCGGGTAGCCGGCCTGCAACAGGCCCGAGACGATGCCGCGCGATTTCGGCGGCACGGTTTCCATCGTCAGCGCACCGCCGACGCCCCATTCGCCGCCCATCGCGATACCGAACAGCGCGCGCAGCACGAGCAGCGTCATCAGGTTCGGCGAGAGGCCGGACAGCAACTCCAGCAGCGAGAAGCACGCGATGTTGACCATCAGCGTGGGACGGCGGCCGTATTTGTCGGCGAGCCAGCCGAAAATCAATGCGCCGAGCGGACGCATCATCAGGGTCAGCATGATGGCAAACGCGACCGATGGAATATCGGTGCTGAATTCCTGCGCGATATCTTTCAGCACGAACACCATCAGAAAGAAATCGAATGCGTCCAATGTCCAGCCCAGATAGGCGGCAATCGTGACGTTTCTCTGTTCCCGAGTCCAGCTCATTGATTGTTCTCCTCTTTTCTGTCTTCAGAAACCCGCCTTTGACGACGGGTGCTTCAGTACTCGTTGCGCCTTGCTGCAAGCGCTTGCGGCGAGTGTACGCCGAGCGTTAAGCGCTTGCATGATTCAAGCCCCTTTTATCCGTGTTAATCCGGAGAGCAAATTTCATGCTGAATCTGCAATGCATGCTTTATGTTGGTTAATCGTAATTATCGTATTGAAGATGTTATAAATATTGTTTGTTATTTGTAATGTCAATCGGGTGCCTATTAGGCTTCAGGCAGAGCCATGAAACAGGGGGGTGACAGGCTTGCTTCACTCGAAGTCATATAGCCCGACATGCGCGAGCGTGCCGATAGACCGGCATGCAAAGACACGAGGCGTGATGGCCCGATTGCCGGCCATCGCGACAAAAACCGTCGCGCGGCAAAGCGGGACTTGCGGAGCGAAAGCCGCACATCAGGCCGGTTCCGATGCCAGATTCCAGGGTAAACATCAGTGAGTGCATGAAGTGCTTGGAAAATAGTTGGTGTACGGAGTATATTCGTCTTCACAGTGCCACCCACACGGAATGGAGGAAGACAGTCATGCAATTTCATCTCAACGGTTTTCGCGTCGGCGACCCGACCATCGAACCCGCCGCGCAAGGCGCGCCTCGCGCCGGCATGCCCGAGACGGTCGACGTGCTGATCGTCGGCAGCGGTCCCGCGGGGCTCGTGCTGGCGGCGCAACTGTCGCAGTTCCCGTCGATCAGCACACGCATCGTCGAGCGTCGCGGCGAAGCGTTGCAGATGGGGCAGGCGGACGGCATCGCTTGCCGTACCGTCGAAATGTTCGAGGCATTCGGGCTCAGCGATCGCCTGTTGCGCGAAGCCTACTGGGTCAACGAAACGGTGTTCTGGCGTCCGGACGTGAATGATCGGAACGCGATCAGGCGTACCGGTCGTGTTCAGGATACCGAAACAGGTCTGTCGGAATTCCCGCACGTGATCGTCAATCAGGCTCGCGTGATGGACTATCTGCTCGATTCGATGCGCCGTTCCGCGCAGCGGCTCGAGCCGGACTACGGTCTCGAAGTCGTCGACGTGCAACGCGACGATGCGCACGACTATCCGGTGCGCGTGACGTTGCGCCATACCGATGCGGCGCAAGGCGACGCGACGATAACGGTGCGCGCGCGCTATGTGGTGGGTTGCGACGGCGCTCGCAGCCGCGTGCGCACGGCCATCGGACAAACGCTGCGCGGCGACGCGGCCAATCATGCCTGGGGCGTGATGGACGCGCTCGCCGTGACCGACTTCCCGGACATTCGCCTGAAAGCCGCGATCCAGTCCGCCGGCAAGGGCAATCTGCTGCTCATTCCGCGCGAAGGCGGGTATCTGATCCGCTTCTACGTCGATCTCGGCGAAGTCACGCCGGAGAATCGCGACAGCATCAAGCAGGCCAACGTCGAGCGCATCATCGAGACGGCCCGGCAAATCCTGCATCCGTATTCGCTCGACGTGAAGGAGGTCGCATGGTTCTCGGTGTACGAGGTGGGGCAGCGCCTGACGGACCGCTTCGACGATGCACTCACTAGCGAAGGCACAGCGCGCGAGCCGCGCGTGTTCATCGCCGGCGATGCCTGCCACACGCATAGCGCGAAGGCCGGGCAGGGCATGAACGTGTCGATGCAGGACGGCTTCAACCTGGGCTGGAAACTCGCGGCGGTGCTGGAAGGTCGCAGCGGCGTCGAGCTGTTGCGCACGTATTCCGACGAGCGTCAGCCGATCGCGCAGGAGCTGATCGATTTCGACAAGGAATGGTCGGCGATGATGGCCGCGCCGCCGAAAGATCCCAACCGGCCCGAAGCCGGCGGCGTCGATCCCGCGGAATTGCAGGCGTATTTCGTGCGCGCCGGCCGCTATACGGCGGGTGTCGCGACCCGTTACCGACCGGCCATGCTGACCGGCGAGGCAACGCATCAGGCGCTCGCGAAGGGCTTTTCGATCGGCACGCGCTTTCACTCGTCGCCGGTCGTGCGGCTCGCCGATGCGAAGCCCGTCCATCTTGGCCACGCGGCGCGCGCGGACGGCCGCTGGCGCCTGTATGCGTTCGCAGATGCGAATCGCAGCGTGCTGCACACGCTGTGCGAGCATCTCGCCACGTCACCCGATTCGGTGCTGCGGCTCGCCACGCCGGAAGGGGCCGACGTGGACAGCGTGTTCGATCTGCGCGCGGTGCTGCAGCAACCGCATCGCGACGTTCGTCTCGAAGACCTGCCGGCGTTGCTATTGCCGCGCAAGGGACGCTATGGTCTCGTCGACTATGAGAAGGCATTTACGAGCGATGCGGCAACTGATATCTTCGACGAACGCGGTATCGATCGCGAACGGGGCGCGCTCGTCGTGGTCCGTCCGGATCAATACGTCGCCCATGTGCTTCCTCTGAATGCCTATGCGGAACTGAACGCCTTCTTCGGGCCGATTTTCCGCCTGCGCTAAACCACGCCGATACTGCCAAATTGCCGACCCAACACGACCCCGACGCGCTCTCGAAGTTTACGGGCAGCCTCGTCCGCCGCGCCCAGCAACGCCATGCGGCGGTATGGCTCAGCGAAGTTTCCACCGAGATCACGAGCGTCCAGTACGCGGCGCTCGAAATCCTGCGGCACACGCCCGGCGTCAATCAACGGCAACTCGGCGAAGGGCTCGACGTGGATCGCTCGACGATTGCCGATCTCGTGGCGCGCATGGTGCGCAATGGGCTCGTCAAGCGATCCGACGATCCCGCCGACAAGCGCAGTTATCTGCTATCGCTGACCGCGGCCGGCAATAAGCAGCTTGCGGCCTTGCGGCCGCGTGTCGAGGAACTCGAGCGTGTGTTGACCGCAAGGCTGACGCAACGGGAGTGCGAGGAGTTGCGGCGGCTGTTGTCGGCGTTGTTGCCGCCGAAGGGGTAGGGGCGGGCCGAGGCCAATGTCCCTTGCCTACCGGTCAAAAGCAGGCTCCTGCTTCATCATCAGCAGCGTCTCGCCGTCCTGCACCGTCTCGCCGCGCTGGTTGAGCACCTTCAGATACAACGTCGCAATGGAGCGATCGTCGCGTCGGGTCGGACGCAGAGCTTTTACTTCGACTTCCACGTGAATGCGATCGCCTATCAGCAGCGGCGCGCGAAACGCCCAGTTCCAGCCGAGCGTTGCGATGCCCATCAGCCGCACGGGGCAACGTGTCTTCAGGCCATCGGCCAACGACAGGCCGAGCAGTCCATGCGCGATCCGGCCGGAAAAGCCGGCTTCCTGTGCCGCGACATCGTCGAGATGGATGTCGTAGAGGTCGCCCGACACGCCCGCGAAGTTGACGACGTGCGTTTCCGTGACCGTGATGCCCGACGTCAGGAAATGATCGCCAATCCGGATGTCTTGCGCGGCGTAGGTGCCGGGTTGCAGTCGCCGCCCTTCACGAGCCGGCGTTGTTGTTTCATGGGTTTCCGTAACCATATCGTCTCTCCTTGTTGTGTTCCTTCATCGCCGCGCGGCACTCCGCCGGCGAAGTGTGGATGGGTAACAGCAAGCGTCGGCAAACATCAGCACACCGATTGCAGCCGTTGTGCGCAGGTCGAGAGCACGCTGTCCGGTTCGACCGTCCACCAGCGATCGCGCGAAAAAATCTCCACTTCCACCATGCCGTCGTAGCCGGCTTCCTCGATCTGCCGACGAAAACCCGCCAGATCGACGACACCGTCGCCCATCATGCCGCGGTCCATCAGCATGTCCCGCGTATCGGCGAGCCAGTCGCAGACGTGATACCCGAGTATCCGCCGCGCGCGTCCGGCCGCCGCGATCGATTCGGACAGCAGTGGGTCCCACCAGCAGTGGTAGACATCGATGGCGACGCCGAGTAGCGCCGGATCGTCGGGCACGATGGACTCGCACAGAGCGAGCGCCTGCGCGATCGTGTTGACCACCGAGCGGTCCGCCGCATACATCGGATGCAAAGGCTCGATGGCGAGCGGCACGCGCAGCTTGCGTGCCTCGTCGTACAGTTCCGCGATGCCGTCTGCGACCTGCTGGCGCGCTCCCGCAAGATCGCGCGGTGCCGTGCCGGCGCTATTCGCCGGTCCTGTTCCATTCACGCCGCCCACGACCATCACGAAGCATCGTGCGTCGAGTTCCGCCGCATCGTGCAACGCGCGCCGGTTGCTTTCGATAGCCGCGCGGCGCTCCGCCGGCGTGGCGCCTGTCAGATAGGCCGAGCGGCAATAGCCGCTCACACTCAGTTGCAAGGCGCGAAGCTGGCGCGCGACGGCCGGGGCGCCGGCCGCTTCGACTTCCTGCCGCCACGGCGCTACGCCACCGAAGCCCGCGCGGGCGATCCGGTCCAGCGTGAGCGCGATCGGCTCGCGATGCCCGAGCGTCGCGGTATTGATGGAACAACGGTGTAGCTGGTTGTTCAGCGATTCCATGCGTCGTTTCTCCCTGGTTGCCGCTTCAGTGGCCACATCAATTGCCGCAGCCCAGCGTTTCCATGACGCGCCGCATGCGCTCGACGGCCAGCTCCGGATCGCGCAGCAGATTCGCGGTGTCCGCGAGACGGAACACGTCCGCGAGATAGCGCGGCGGACGTGCGCCGTGATGGCCGCCGAGCATGAAGAAATGCGGCTGGAAGCCGTTCAGGTAGGCGAGGAAGACGACGCCGGTCTTGTAGTATTGAGTCGGCCTCCTGAAGATGTGACGCGATAGGGCGACGGTGGGGGCGAGCAGGCTGTCGTAACAGGCCACGTCGCCTGCGGCCAGCGCGGCGAGTGCCTGCGACGCGGCGGGTGCGATCGCATCGAAGATGCCGAGCAGCGCATGCGAGAAGCCCTGTTCGTCGCCCTTGATCAGCGCCGGATAGTTGAAGTCGTCGCCGGTGTACATCCTGACGCCGTCGGGCAGCCGGCGGCGGAACGCAATTTCCTTGCTGTCGTCGAGCAGCGAAATTTTGATGCCGTCTATCTTGTGCGCGTTCTGCGCGATGATGCCAAGGCATACGTCGGCGGCTTCGTCGAGATCGTCGCTGCCCCAGTAGCCCTTCAGTTCCGGATCGAACATGTCGCCGAGCCAGTGCAGTATCACCGGCTGGTCGCACATGGCCAGCACTTCGCGATAGACCCGCGCGTAATCGTCGCGGTGCCGCGCAACGCGGGCGAGCGCGCGGCTCGCCATCAGGATCACCCGGCTGCCGGTGCGCTGGATTGCATCGAGCTGCATGGCATAGGCGCGAATCACGTCGTCGCACGACGTCGCAAGATGCGCGGGCAGATGGTCCGTGCCGCAGCCTGACGCGATGAGTGCGCCCGGCAGGTCGCGGGTTTCGTTCATCGTGCGCTCGACCAGTTCGAGCGCCGTTTCCCACGTAAGGCCCATGCCGCGCTGGGCCGTATCCATCGCCTCGGCAATGCCGAGTCCCTGGCCGATCAGATAGCGGCGATATTCGATCGTGCGTGTCCAGTCGATCGCGCACGGCTGGTTCAGCTCGCCACTTCGAAGCGGATCGGCGACGACGTGCGCGGCGGAATAGGCAATCCGGCTGAACGGCGCCGTCGCGGGTTTGACCGCTAGCGGCTGGCCCTGGAGCGTATAGGGTTCGAGCTCGCCTGAGGAGGTGGGAAGAACGATGTGCATGATGATTGTGAATGGTTTGGGCAGGCGTAAGCGGCGGGCTTTACGCGGGTGTGTCGGAGAAACACGGAAATGAAGCGGGCACGTCGATGCCGAAGAACGTGGCGAATGCGGCCAGTTGTCCCTCGATCATCGGACGCCCGTTGGTCGCTCGACAGCCGCATTGTTGCGCGTGCGCGAGCAACGGCGTCACGGCGGGCGTCATGATGATGTCCACGACCTGCAGCGACGCAGGGAACGCGCCGAATGACGCGGGCATGCCGTCGCCGGGCCGCATGCCCACGGGCGAGCAGTTGATCAGCAGATCGATGCCCGATACGTCGGCCGGATCGATATCGACGCTGACCTGACACGCGGGGTGGAAGCGGTTCAGGCGGCCGGCGAGTTCATCGGGCAACGCGCGGTTGGGATCGCTCAGCGCGAGGCTCGCGACACCGGCACCGGCAAGGGCGAACGCGACGGCCGCCCCCGAGCCGCCCGCACCGAGCTGCTTGACGCGCTTGCCGCGCAGCGCAAAACCGATCCGCTCGAGTCCAATGACGAGCCCCGTGCCGTCGAACATATCGCCGAACCAGCTACCGTCCGGCTGCCGCCGCATCACGTTGATCGCACCGACCTGCGCCGCCGTTGCCGATACCGCATCGACCAGCGCCATCGCGCTGACTTTGTGCGGCACGGTCACGACGAGGCCATCGAGATTGGCCAGCGATTTCAGACCGGCCACGACCTGCGCGAACGATGCAACCGGTGCTTCGAACGGCAGACAGACGGCGTTGATGCCGCCCGCGGCGAAAAGCGCGTTCATGATCTGTGGCGTCTTCACCTGGGTGACCGGGCTGCCGAGAATGCCGAACAGACGCGTCGAGCCGTCGATGCGCGATGCCTGCGTCGCGCCGCTCACAAGCGGTTCTTCCGGCGCGCGGCGAGGCGCGGATGTTCCGGCCACGCCTGTTCCGACATCGCGGCGTCGAGTCCCATCGGCTCCGGGCGGAACAGACGCTCGTCCATCAGCTTGAGGTCCGGCGAAATGGCGGGGCGGAATGCCATGTGCGTGAGGACGTCACGCTCCAGATCGATACCCGGCGCGATCTCGATGAGTTCCAGGCCGCCGTCGATAGTACGGAACACGGCGCGTTCGGTGACGAACAGTGTCGTCTGATTGCGCTCGCGGGCGAACGGTCCGTTATACGACACCTGCTGCAGCTTCGGCACGAACTTGCGGTGCGCGCCTTCGCGCGGGATGCGCAGCTTGCCGTCTTCGCAGGCCACCTGGAGACCGCCGGCTGTGAACGTGCCGCCGAACACCATCTTGCGTGCGTTCTGGCTGATGTTGATGAAGCCGCCCACGCCGATCAGCTTGTTCGCGAACCGGCTGATGTTGACGCTGCCCTGCGAGTCGATTTCGACTGCCGAAAGAAAGGCGATGTCGATTCCGCCGCCGTCGTAGAAGTCGAACTGGTACGGCATGTCGATGATCGCACTGTAGTTGCGCGCGGCGCCCGCATCGAGGCCGGCCGCCGGCGCACCGCCGATCAGCCCCTGTTCGTTGGTCAGCACGATGTGATGCAGCACGTCTTCCTCGGCCGCGACGAGTCCGATGCCGGTGCAGACGCCGGAGCCCACGTTGCATACCGCGCCGACGCGCAGTTCCATCGCCAGCCGGCGCGCGATGATCTTGCGTTCGTCGAGCGGCAAACGTGGAAAACCGCCGAGCGGAATGCGCATCTCGCCCGAGAACGCCGGATCGTAGGCCGTCTGATACGTGACCGGCTGATCGGCCTCGACCACGACCACATCGACGAGCATGCCGGGGATCTTCACCGTCTTGGCCGGCAGGGTGCCGCGTTTCGCGAGCCGCTTGACCTGCACGATCACAAGCCCGCCGTTGCGCTTCGTGGCCTGTGCCATCGACAGCATGTCGCCGAAAATCGCTTCCTGCTCCATCGAAATGTTGCCGTCTTCGTCGGCGGTCGTGCCGCGCAGAAAGGCCACGTCGATGTCGAACGGTTTATAGAAAAGCCATTCGCGTCCCTCGATCTCGATCAGGCTGACGAGCGTATCGTCGCTGGCGGCACCTTGCCGGCCGCCGTCGTTGCGCGGGTCCACGAACGTGTGCAGACCGACGTGGCTGATCAGGCCCGGACGGCCCGCGGCGATTTCGCGTGTCAGTTGCGAGAGCGCGCCTTGCGGCAAGGTCCACGCCTCGATCTCCTGGTTCAGCGCCATCTGCGCAAGCGGCGGTGAATCGACGAGCGTGCCGCAGACGACGCGCTTGAGCAGCCCGGCATGCGCGAGTCGCGAAGCGCCCCGTTCGCCGCGGTCGCCGAGTCCGACCGGGTGTACCGAGGTGAGCCGGCGCGGCTCGCCTTGCGCGAGAAAGCGCCGCTCCAGCGCCTCGATCAGCGCTTCGGGCACGGCATGGCCGCTGCCCGATCCGCCGATCATCAGGGTATCGCCATCTTTCAGCATGCCGGCTGCTTCGTCGGCGCTCAGAATCTGCATGTCTTCTACTCCGTAGGGTCGCGTTCTGGTCACGCAGGGCGCCGCGCGCCGTGCCTCGTATCGAGCCGCAGCGCCTCGCAGGAAGCGCTGCCGGGACCGCAAAAACTTACTTTGGTAAGGGCCGTTCAAAATGGCGCCCGCGCCGGGCAGCGACAACTGCCCTGGATCGGACGTCGCGCCGGGAACCGCGTGGCCGCATGTTCGCGGCGCAACGGATCAGGCCGTCGAGCCCGACTCCCGGAGCACCTGCTGTTCATCCTGATGACGCGACAGACGCTTGCCCCACAGCGCGGCGATCAGCGTGAGCAGACAGAAAACGGCGAGGAACAGCATCACGCCGGTCGGCTTGCCGTTCGCGTACGCAACGAGCGCCGTGGCGATGAACGGCGTCGGGCCGCCAATGATTGCGCCCGACAGCTCGCGGCACATTGCGATGCCGGAGAAGCGGTATCGCGTCGGGAACAGGTTCGACAGGAAGGAGCCCTGCGCGCCGCAGGTGCAGCCCCAACTGATGCCGTAGACCGCGCTCATCGCGATGGTCGCGAGCACGACGTCCTTCGAGTCGATCATGTGGAAGAGCGGCCAAACGAGGCTCAGCGCGATCAGTGCGCCGGCCGCGAACACGTTGCCGCTGCCGTAGCGGTCGGCCAGCATGCCGCCCACCGGCGCGCACAGCAGCGAAAAAGCCAGCGCGATGATCAGGGCGATGAGACTGTCGGACTTCGCCATCCCGAGCGTGTTGGTCATGTAGCTCAGGGCAAACGTGTTCAGCACATAGCTGAGCGCCTGATGGCCGCCCATCGCGAGGAAGCCGCACAGAACCTCGCGCCGGCTATTGCGGAAGAGTTCGGCCACGGGCACTTTCTCCTTCCTCGCGCGTTCACTGGCCTTTTCCATCGCCGCGATATATTCGGGCGTTTCGTCGAGCTTCGAGCGGATATAGATCGCCACTCCGAACAGCACCAGCGAAATCAGGAACGGCACGCGCCATGCCCACGAATACAGGATGCTCTCGGGCACCGATGAAATCACGAGGAACGTCGTGATCGCTATCAGCACGCCGAAGTTCGTGGCGGCATTGGGAATCGAGGTAAAGAACGCGCGCCGTGACGGCGGCGTGTACTCCGCGATCAACGTGATCGCGCCGGCCAGTTCCGCGCCCGCGCCGAAGCCCTGCATCAACCGCAGCAGCACCAGCAGGGCCGGGGCGAGCATGCCCACCTGCTGATAGGTCGGCAGCAGGCCGAGGCCCACGGTCGCCGCGCCCATGATCGTCACGCAGAACACGAGTGCCGGTTTGCGCCCGTACTTGTCGCCGATATGCGAGATCACGATGCCGCCGACAGGGCGGATCACGAAGCCCACGGCAAACGTAGCGAAGGCCGCGAGCACGCCGGCCAGTTGCGACAGTTGCGGAAAGAAAAGCTTGTTGATGATGAGCCCCGACGCCGCGGCGTAGAGGCCGTAGTCATACCACTCGATGATGGTGCCGAGCGTCGACGCGAATACCGCACGTCGGATGTTTTTGCGGCTAACCTGCTGCGCATGTGCATGCTGCATAGCGCTGTCTCCGTTTCTCTTGTCAATGATGTTCCGCGGCGCACCGAGAGGCGGCGCGGCGCACTGTTTGCCCGCTAGGAACGCTTCGGCCGCTCGCCGAACGCGTTGGCTCCTTCTTCGTAGTTGCCCGAGGCGAAGCACAGCGACGTCAACTCGTTCTCGTAGCGGATGCCCTGATCGACGGACATCGACAGCGCCGCGCGCACGGCCGCCTTGACCGACTGCGTCGCAATCGGGCTGAATTCGGCCATCTTTCGGCACAGCGCCATCGCGGTATCGACCACGGCCGTGTCTTCGACCACGATCTCCACCAGACCGATGCTGTGCGCCTCGTGTGCGTCGATCGAGTCGCCGGTGAGCAGCAGCCGCATGGCCTGGCCGTAGCCAACCAGACGCGGCAGCATTTGCGATGCACCGCCGCCGCCGACCCAGCCGCGCAAGACTTCCGGCGCGCCGAACTTCGCGCTTTGTCCCGCCACGCGGATGTCGGCGCCCAGCATCATTTCGAGTCCGCCGCCCAGCACCCATCCCTTGAGCGCCGCGACGACCGGCTTGGTGAATTCGCGAATGACCATCGCGTAGTCCGTGCGCCGGCGGAATTCCCACGCAGTCCGATACGTCTTCAACGTATGGAGATCGCTGCCGGCACTGAAGGCGCGTTCGCCTTCGCCGCGCAACAGCACGACGCGTACGTCGTTATCCCGCTCCAGTTCCTCCCTGATTCCAACCAGCGTTTGCGTCATTTCCGGCGTCATCGCATTCATTTTTTCCGGCCGATTGATGACGATTTCGGCCACGGCTCCGTGGCGCCTGAGTAGAACGTGCTCCTGCATTGTGTCTCCTGATTCTGCTGCTGCATGCAGCGCGGTTTCCCTCGATCGCGACCCATATACTTACTTACTAGTAAGTATTTTTTCGTGAAGATACCAGCTTTGTTTGAGACAGGCAACGGGGATTTTTGCTAGCGTCATGGCTAGCGCCTGGCGCCGTCCGCAATGGGTCTGCGACGGGTGACGGGAAGTGGGGGAAGTGTTTTGCCGGCCGGCTGGCCGGGCTCGGGGATGGACTGCTTCGCTGCTGGGGCGCGGGGGAGTCGTGTAGAATCGGCGCCATCAATCGTGCCGGACCGTTGTGCGCCGGCTGCCCGCAATTACACGAGTCACGCCTGCTGCTGTGTTCCGCATGAGGCCGCTCTCATCACACCGTTTTTCGCCGAGGTGAGACGTTGAGTCAGAACGACAAGACAACTTCCGGGCCCAAAAAGCCTTCGATGTACGACAGCATTAAAGAACTGGCAAAGAAGCTGCTCATTGCACACGGTTATCACAAGACCACGTTCGGCGTGATCGCCAAACAGTTAGGTATCACGACGACCAATATCCACTATCACTTCGGCAACAAGAACAGTCTCGTTGAAGAAGTCGTCAAGGATTATGTCGACGCGGCAATCCACGGGCAAAAGAGCATCTGGCTCGATGAAACGAAGTCGCTACAGGAAAAGGTGCAGGGAGAGATCGCCTATAACCGCAATCTGTACAGGAAATACAACCCGGGCGGAAAGACCCATCATCCCTGGAGTCTGATCGGACGTCTACGGCTCGAAAGCGATGTGCTCAGCGGCGAAGCGCGCGCGACCCTCGTCAGGTTCACGACCGAAATTCACGGCGCAATCGAGACAGCGGTCGGATTCGCGATCCGCAGCGGTGAGTTGAAACGCGATACGCCGAAGGAGGACCTGATTCTTCTATTGACTCATCTTGCCGACAGCCTTTCGGTATTCGCACAGGACGCGGGGGGATTCGAACGGGTCGAGCAATTCATGAATGCGTTTTCGCGCGTCGTGTTGACGAAATACACGCGCAATTCAGGCTGAGAGGACGGAGGTCCTGATTGAGGTACTTCTAATGCGTGCCGAGTCGTCCGGCACGCGGTGCTGCGGTCAGTCCGCGATGGATTGGCCGCAGCTATGCAACGTCGCGCGATCTTCGATGAACCCGACGTCGTGGACATCGGGAACACACTGACTCCCTCACGCCAGCGCCTGCGCTCCCGCTTTCGCGACCTGCGCATCTTCACCCGGCTTCACGCCGGACACACCGACGGCGCCCACCACCTGCCCATCGACGGTAAGCGGAACACCGCCTTCCAGCGTCGCGACGAGCGGTGCGCTCACGAAAGCGGTGCGGCCGCCATTGATCATTTCTTCGTAGAGGCGCGACTCGCGACGTCCCAGGGCCGAGGTGCGCGCCTTGCCGATCGCCATCTCGGCGCCGATCGGCGCGCAGTTATCCAGACGCAGCAGGCCGAGCAGATGGCCGCCGTCGTCGACCACCGCGATGGCGACGGGCCAGTGGTTTTTTTCCGCCTCGGCGCGAGCGGCGTCGAGAATGCGCGTGGTTTCCGCGAGGGTGAGTACAGATTTGGTTTGCATGTCGGTCGATTCCCGGAGTTATTGAAGCGCGTCTTCGATAAGTTCGATCCAGTGCTGCACGCGCGTGCGATTGGCACCGGCGAGGTGAGTCTGACAGCCGATGTTGGCCGTCGCAATGAGGTCGGGCTGACCGCTTTCGAGCGCGTCGAGCTTGCGCTCGCGCAGCGTTGCCGCCAGTTCCGGCTGCGTGATCGAATAGGTGCCCGCCGAGCCGCAGCATAGATGCGCGTCGGGAACGTCGGTCAGGTCGTAGCCGAGCCGCGTCAGGATCGCCTCGACCGCACCGCCGAGCTTCTGCGCATGCTGCAGCGTACACGGGCAATGAAAGGCGATGCGCTTGCGCTCGCCTGTCTGCAATGCGTCGAGCGGTTCGCCGCCGAGCACTTCGACGAGATCGCGGGCCAGCTCGCTCGTCCGCGCGGCCTTGGTCGCGTAGCGCGGATCGTCGCGCAGTAAATGTCCGTACTCCTTGACGAATGCACCGCAGCCGCTCGCGGTCAGCACGATCGCTTCGGCGCCCGCCTCGATGGCCGGCCACCATGCGTCGATATTGCGGCGTGCGCGTGCGAGGCCCGCATCCTGCGCGTTCAGGTGGTAGTCGGTCGCGCCGCAACAGCCGGCCTGTGGCGCCGCGATCACGCTGATGCCGAGCCGGTCGAGCACGCGTGCCGTCGCGGCGTTCGTGTTCGGCGACAAGGCGGGCTGCACGCAGCCTTCGAGTATCAGCATGCGACGGCTGTGTCTTGCCGGCGGGCGCGGCTTGGCCGCGACCTTGTCGACGGGGATTTTCTGCCGCAGCGATGTGGGCAGGAAGGGCCGCGCGAGACGGCCCGCTGTCAGCAGCGTCTTGAACACCATCGGGCGCGGGATAACCTGTCGCAGCCCTTCGCGCAGCATGCGCTCGCCGGTCGGCCGCGCGACCCGCCGCTCGAGTTCGGCGCGGCCGATGTCGAGCAGCGCGTGATAGGTGACGCCGGAAGGGCAGGTCGTTTCGCAATTGCGGCAGCTCAGGCAGCGGTCGAGATGCTGCTGGGTTTTCGCGCCGACGTCCTCGCCTTCGAGCAGTTGCTTGATCAGATAGATGCGGCCGCGCGGGCCGTCGAGCTCGTTGCCGAGCACCTGATAGGTCGGGCAGGTCGCGTTGCAGAAGCCGCAATGGACGCAACTGCGCAGGATCGATTCCGCTTCGTCGGCGCGCGCGAGAGTTCGGGCCTGTTCGCTGAGGTTGGTTTGCATGGTGTCTCGCGTCAGAAGTCGGCGTACAGGCGGCCGGGGTTGAACAGGCCATGCGGATCGAGCCGGGCCTTCAGCGCGCGATGCAGGCGCAGCAGCGGTGCGGAGAGCGGCATGAACGGGCTTGCCGCGCCGCGCGGGTCCGGCGTTGCGTCCGCGCTGTAGCGAGTCGCGTGACCGCCGGCGGCCGCGGCGATCGCCTGTATCGACGAAACGTCGGCATGGCTCTTGAGCCAGCGCTGCGCGCCGCCCCAGTCGAGCATGACGTCACCGGGCAGTGCCATGAGCGGCGCGGCGACCGGCAGCGACAGACGCCAGAGCGGACGCGGATCGGCGAAGAAAGGCAGGCGATGTTCGCGCAGGTCGGTCCAGAACGCCATGTCGAGGTCCGCGCCGCCGATGTGGCCGATGGCCGATTCCACGGAGCCTTCGCCGCCTTCGAGCCGCACGTGCAACAGGCCATCCTCGTAACAGGCGCCGGTGACGGGAAGTGCGCCGCGGCGCCAGTTCGTCAGCGCCGTCATGGCTTTGTCGGCGCTCATCTCAAGGACGACGCTGCGCGTCGCGCGCGGTTTGGGCAGTACCTTTAGCGACACCTCGGTCATCACGCCGAGGCATCCGTAGCTGCCGGCCGCGAGCCGCGCCATGTCGTAACCGGCGACGTTCTTCATCACTTCGCCGCCGAAGCGCAGATGCTTCGCCTCGCCGGTGATCAGGCGGCAACCGAGCACGAAGTCGCGCACGGAGCCTGCCCACGGCCGGCGCGGTCCCGACAGCCCGCTCGCGACCGCGCCGCCGAGCGTCGCGCGGCCGTCGAATTCGGGCGGCTCGCAGGGCAGCATCTGACCGGCGGCATCGAGTGCGGCCGAGAGCGCCGCGACGGAGGTGCCGCAACGCGCCGTGATAACGAGTTCGGTCGGCTCGTAGCGGACGATGCCGCTGTGGCTGCGCGTGTCGAGTTCGCGCGCGCCGTTGGGTGCGCCGTCGGGTGCACCATCAGGCACGCCGCGGCCGAGAAACGCCTTGGTGTTGCCGCCGCGCACGCTCAGCGGCGTCTGCGTCGAGATGGCGCGAGCGACCTCGTCGACGAGACGCTGGCTGTCGTCCAGCGGGATCGGATCGTCTCGCATCAGAATCGCTCCAGTTCAGGAAACGGCAGGGCGCCGTGGTGAACGTGCATCGCGCCGAATTCGGCGCAGCGGTGCAGGGTCGGAATGTTCTTGCCGGGATTGAGCAGACCTTGCGGATCGAACGCGGCTTTCAGGGCATGAAACAAGGTCAATTCATCGGCATTGAACTGCGCGCACATCTGATTGATCTTCTCGCGGCCCACGCCATGTTCCCCTGTGATGCTGCCGCCGACCTTCACGCACAGCTCCAGGATCGCGCCGCCGAGCGCTTCGGCGCGCTCGGTCTCGCCCGCGTTCGCATCGAACAGGATCAGCGGATGCAGATTGCCGTCGCCCGCGTGGAAAACGTTGGCGACGCGCAGCCCGTATTGCTGCGACAGACGCTCGATGCCGGCCAGCACGCCCGGCAGTTCGCGGCGTGGGATCGTGCCGTCCATGCAGTAGTAGTCGGGCGAGATGCGGCCGACCGCCGGGAACGCGTTCTTGCGGCCAGCCCAGAATTTCTGGCGCTCGGCTTCGTCGCGGGCGAGCCGCACGTCGGTGGCGCCGGCGGCGCGCAGCAGCGCTTCCACCCGCTCGCAATCCTCGTGGACGTCGCTTTCGGCGCCGTCCACCTCGCACAGCAGGATGGCTGCCGCATCCACGGGATAGCCCGCGTGGATAAAGTCTTCGGCGGCGCGAATGGCAAGGTTGTCCATCATCTCCAGGCCGCCCGGAATGATCCCCGCGCCGATGATCTCGGCCACCGCCGAGCCGGCCCGCTCGACGTCGTCGAAGCTCGCGAGCAGCACGCGGGCGCTCTGCGGTTTGGTGAGCAGCTTCACCGTGACTTCGACGACGATGCCGAGCATGCCTTCCGAACCGGTGAAGAGCGCGAGCAGATCGAAGCCGGGCGAATCGAGCGCGTCCGATCCGAGCGTGACGCGTTCGCCCTCGATGGTGAGGACTTCGAGCTTGAGGATGTTGTGGACCGTCAGGCCGTATTTGAGGCAGTGCACGCCGCCGGCGTTCTCGGCGACGTTGCCGCCGATCGAGCAGGCGATCTGCGACGAAGGATCGGGGGCATAGTAGAGCCCGTACTGCGCGGCGGCCTGCGAGATCGCGAGATTGCGCACGCCCGGCTGAACGCGCGCGATGCCGGCCTCGGGATCGATCGCGACGATGCGGTTCATGCGCGCCATCACGAGCAGAATGCCTTTTTCGAGCGGCAGCGCGCCGCCCGACAGACCGGTGCCGGCGCCGCGCGCCACCACGGGAATGCGCGCCTCGTGCGCATAGCGCAGCAGCGTTTCGATCTGCTCGACGGTTTCGGGCAGCGCGACGAGTAGCGGGGTCGTGCGATAGGCCGAGAGCCCGTCGCATTCGAACGGACGCAGCTCCTCGGCTTCGTGCAGGATCGTCAGGCCAGGCACGCGCGCGCGCAGTTCCGCGACGACGGCGGCACGGTCGTGCGTGACGAGCGGGCCGTCGATCGCTTCGTCATAGCGATAGCTCATGAATGTCTCCTCGCCCTCGCGCGACGGATCGGGACGACCGGCCGGCAGGCGTTGCAGGCGGAATTGTTGCCGCGCCGCCGGCGTCTGTCGATAAGCTGGTCGAGTGGTCGTACCAGTTTTTTATCGGGCTTCATGGAGCAATTTCTGGCCTAGCCTTAATATCGTGCGATATCCTGCTGGATGACGATTTGATTCATGCCCTTGCCTTAACTGGTCGTACCACTTGAAAATGCACGATACGAATACCCGCGAGAACGCCGATGTCGCCCCCGCCCGCCAGGTCGCGGACGTCGTGGCGGAACGCATCGAACGGCTGATCGTCGACGGCGTGCTCAAAGCGGGGCAGTCGCTGCCCTCGGAGCGGCGGCTTGTCGAGAAGCTCGGCGTGTCGCGCACGGCGCTGCGCGAAGGGCTCAAGCTGCTGCGCGCGCGCGGCATCATCGAGACCTCGCATGGGCGCGGGTCGTATGTCGCCAGTCTGACCGGGCACACGGAGACCTCGCCGCTCATGCACCTGCTCGGCTCGCAGCCGCGCACGCTCTACGACCTGTTCGAGGTGCGCGGCATGCTGGAAGCGGAATCGGCGCGGCTGGCGGCACTGCGCGGCACGCCGGCTGACCATGTGCTGATTACGCGGCGCTATCAGGAGATGATCGAGGCGCAGGAGACCGAGGCCGATCCGTCGGTCCACGCGCGCCTCGATCACGCGTTTCATCTGGCGATTTGCGAGGCTTCGCACAATCCGGTGCTGGTCCACACCCTGCAATCATTGACCGATCTGCTGCTCAGTTCCGTGTTCGCGTCGGTCAACAACCTTTACCACCGCGAACAGCACAAACGGGTGATCGATCGTCAGCATGCGCGGCTTTACAACGCGGTGGTCGGCAAGCTGCCCGAGCAGGCGCGCAAGGCTGCCGCCGATCATATCGACAGGGTCTGTGCGAGCCTGCGTGAAATCGAGCAGGAAGAACAGAGGCTGGTGCGGGCGACGTTGCGGCTCGAAGGGTGGAGTTGAGCGTCCGCTTATGCCTGGAGATACCTAGAAATCCGCCGCCATGGCGAGCGCCCGGGCTTTTCCCTGCTCGATCGCCTGCCGAGGGTCGGCATGCCAGGTGTGCTCCACCATGAGGCTTTTAACGTCGGCCACGCCAATGAACTTGAGCCAGAAGTCGAGATAGTCGGCCTGATGTTCAAACCCGGGATGGCCGCTGCCGGCACTTGCCTCGCGGCTCTGTCCACGCACATGAATGACGAGGGCGCGCGGAATCTTCAGCATCGGACCGTATGCGCTCCCATTGAAGGTGAACAGCATATTGCGCTGGCTGACGAGATCGATCAGTTGTTTCAGCTTGTACGGGTAGCCGAAATTCCACATCGGCACGCCGAGAACGATCCGGTCAGCTTCCTGGAAACGCTTGACGAGCGACTGTATGCGATTCCAGATCGACGATTCGACGCTGTTCAAGGGTTCTTTCGATACCCCTTTATATTTCGCGCCAATGCCCTCGCTGTCGAAGTCGGGCAGGTCTTCTTCCCAGACGTTCAACGTGTCGACCTCGATCGACGTGCAATGCTGGCGATACGCGTCGAGAAACGCATTCGCGATGGTGATCGAGGCTGACGCGTCGCCACGAGGAGAACACACGATATTCAATAGACGCATGATGCCAGGTCCAGATGGGATTGCGATTAGTCAGGTATCCGGTGAATGCCGCCGCCGGTACTCAAACCGTGGCCGGGTCCATCTTGTCGATATCGATACCGTAGCGCGCAATCGCCTCGCTGACTGTCCGGCGCGCAATGGTGCCTTCGTCCGCGAGCGCTTTCAGTGCTGTGAGCACGATGAAATGCCGGTCCACTTCGAAAAACGTGCGTAGCGACTCCCGTGTATCGGAGCGGCCGAATCCATCGGTGCCGAGCGCGATGAAGCGGCGATCGTCGACGAACGGGCGGATCTGGTCGCCGACGATCTTCATGTAGTCGGTCGCCACGACGACCGGACCCGGCCGGCCCTGCAGGCATTGCTGAACGTACGGAATGCGCGGCTCGTCCTGTGGATGCAGGATGTTCCAGCGCTCGGCGGCGAGACCGTCGCGGCGCAGTTCGGTCAGGCTCGTGGCACTCCAGATGTCGCTGGAAACCGCGAAGTCCTGCTTCAGCAATTCACCCGCGGCGATCACTTCGCGCAGAATGGCGCCGCTGCCCATCAGTTGTACATGAGGACGCTGCGCATCGTCGCGAGCTTCGTCCGGTGCCACACCGGGCAGCCTGTATAGCCCCTTGAGAATGCCGGCCTCGGCATCGGGCGGCAGCGCCGGGTGAGGGTAGTTCTCGTTGAGCAGCGTGATGTAGTAGTACACGTCTTCCTGTTGCGCGTACATCCGGCGCAAGCCGTCCTGAACGATGACGGCCAGTTCATACGAAAAGGTCGGATCGTACGAGACGCAATTGGGAATGACCGATGACAGCACGTGACTGTGACCGTCGTCGTGTTGCAGGCCTTCGCCCATCAGCGTGGTGCGCCCGGAAGTCGCGCCGAGCAGGAACCCGCGCGTGCGTGCGTCGCCTGCCGCCCAGGCGAGATCGCCAATGCGCTGCAAGCCGAACATCGAATAGAAAATATAGAACGGGATCGTCGGCAACGCATGATTGGCATAGGCGGTGCCGGCGGCGATCCACGACGCGAACGCACCGGATTCGTTGATCCCTTCCTGCAGAATCTGGCCGTCCTTCGCTTCCTTGTAGTAACTCAGCTGGCCTGCGTCCTGCGGCGTATAGAGTTGCCCGACCGGCGAATGAATGCCGATCTGACGGAATAGCCCTTCCATGCCGAAGGTGCGCGATTCGTCCGGCACGATCGGCACGACCAGCTTGCCCAGGTTCGGGTCCTTCAGCAGCGTACTCAGAATGCGCACGAAAACCATCGTGGTGGACGCACCCCGTTCGCCGCTGTCCTTCAGCTGCGCGGCGAATGCCTCGAGCGGCGGAATCGGCAATGGCGGAACATCGGCGAAGCGGGCCGGAACGTGACCGCCGAGCCGCGTGCGGCACGCCGCGAAATAGCGTGCTTCGTCGCTATTCGGCTCGGGCTTCAGATAGGGCATCTCGTCGAGCTGTGCGTCGCTGACCGGCAGATCGAAGCGATCGCGAAAAGCGCGTACCGCATCGGCGCTCATTTTCTTCAATTGATGGTTGATGTTCTGGCCTTCGCCGGCTTCGCCCATGCCGAAACCTTTGACCGTCTTGGCGAGAACGACGGTTGGCCGGTCCTCGGTGCGCATGGCCTGCGCATACGCCGCGTGAACCTTTTCCGGATCATGACCGCCGCGCGCCAGTTTCCAGATTTCGTCGTCGGACAGATCGGCCACCAGTTCGAGCAGTTCGGGATACTTACCGAAGAAATGCTCGCGCACATAAGCGCCGTTCTGCGACTTGAAGGTTTGATAGTCGCCGTCCACGCATTCCATCATGCGCCGGCGCAGCAGGCCGGTGTGATCGCGTTGCAGCAGCGCGTCCCATCCGCTTCCCCAGATGACCTTGATGACGTTCCAGCCGGCCGCGCGGAAGGTGCCTTCCAGTTCCTGAATGACCTTGCTGTTGCCGCGTACCGGGCCGTCCAGCCGTTGCAGGTTGCAGTTGACCACGAAGATCAGATTGTCGAGCCGCTCGCGGCCGCCGAGCGAAATCGCCGCGAGCGATTCCGGCTGGTCCATTTCGCCATCGCCGAGAAAGGCCCACACTTTACGGCCCTGATGTTCCTTGAGCCCACGGTATTCGAGGTAGCGCATGAAGCGCGCCTGATAGGCCGCCGTGAGAGGCCCGAGCCCCATGGACACCGTGGGGAATTGCCAGAAATCCGGCATCAGGCGTGGATGCGGATAAGAGGAGAGGCCATTGCGGCCCGCTTCGCGGCGGAAGTTGTCCAGTTGCGCTTCCGTTATGCGGCCTTCGAGGTAGGCGCGGCCATAGATGCCCGGTGCGGAATGCCCCTGAATATAGACCAGGTCTCCGGCGAAGTTCCCGGTGCGGCCGCGAAAGAAATGGTCGAACCCGACGTCGTAGAGCACCGCGGCGGACGCGTACGTCGCGATATGGCCGCCTACATTCGAATGCTTGCCTGCGCGCAAAACCATGACCATCGCATTCCAGCGGATATAGGCATTCAGGCGGCGTTCGAGTCTCAGGTCGCCGGGGTAGGCGGGTTGCCGTTCGAGTCCGATCGTGTTGACGTAGGCGCTCGTCACGCGGCCATGCATATCGCCATGTCGGGCGGCATCCCGGTCGACCAGTCGATCGATCAGGTAATGCGCGCGTGGACGTCCTTCCACGGCCACGACCGCTTCCATCGCTTCCAGCCATTCTCGTGTTTCCTGCGGATCGACATCGACGGATTCAAAGACGGAATTCATTGGCACATCTCCAGAATGAGTGGCGGGTGCATCGCTTGCACGAACCGCGGCAAAAAAGGTGTCCACGAAAAACAGCGCATTACGATTGCAATTGCAATCGTTAAGACGGCCATTGTAGCTCCGTAGAGTAGAATTGCAACTGCAATTACCTCATGGAGTTTTCCGATATGTCCAGAAACGAGCCCGACCTGTGGTTCTCATTCGTCCGCGCGCACCGTTTGATGATTCGCGAGGTCGAGCGGCGGCTGGCCGAGAGCGGCTTGCCCGCCTATGCGTGGTATGACCTGCTGTGGGGGCTGGAAAGCGGCCCTGGCGGCACGCGGCGCATGCACGAACTGGCGGACGTGCTGGCGATCGAGCGCTACAACCTGACGAGACTGGTTGACCGCCTGGAGGAAGAAGGGCTCGTTACCCGTGCCCGTTCCGCCGAGGACGGACGGGCCGCCTACGCGTCGATTACCAGCAAGGGGCGCGCGCTGCGCAAAAAAATGTGGAAGGTCTACGAATCCGCGGTGGCCGAGTTGTTTCTCGCCCAGTTCGATGCAGACGAACAGCGCGTGTTCGCGAACGCACTCGATCAGGCCGGCGCGGTTGCGCGTGAAGCGGCGCCGGGCAGGTAAGGGCAAATAAGGGCAAATAAGGGCAGGGCGCGGCTAGGTCAGCACATAAGTGCGCAGCGCGGCTTCCAACGTTTGCGCGGACAATGCGCCTTCGTCGGCGAGTGCTTTCAGGGCAATCAGGGTGATCCATGGCGCACCGGGGAAATCCGCGTAGGCCGTGCCGCGCTGCGGCGTTGCGCCGAGCGCCACGAATCGCCCGGGTGCAAATGGAGCGATCTGCTCGGCAATATGCTGTGCGTAGCCGGTGACGGCGATCACTGGCGCCGTGCTGTCGCCGAGGCATCGGGCGATATGAGGCCGTCGTGGCCGCGATTGCGGATGAAGCATGTTCCATCGCGCGGCGGCGCGTCCCTCGCGGGCAAGGCGCGTATAGCTGGGACAACTCCAGACTTCCGCCGCGATTCCCCAATCCTGCGAGAGCAGGCGTGCCGCATGGAGCACGCGCTGTAGCGCCTTGCCCGCGCCGCATAGGCGGATTTGCGGCGGCGTTTTTCTATTTCCATTCGTGCTTGCCGTGCTCACTGTGCTTACCTCGGGCGTGAACCTGAGCCGATACATCCCCTTGATTGCGCCTTGCGCATCGGCACGATGCAAGGGGCCGGTGTCGGCGCACGTATCGTCATGCGTCGCCAGATAGTAGAAGCCGGCTTGATGGTCCACGTAAAGCGCTTGCAATGCCGAGCGCAGGATGGCGCGTGCTTCATCGGCGGAAGCGGGGTCGTACGGCGTGCAGTCCGGATGCGAGGTGAGCCAGAGCGGCAGTGCGGGTTGCACGCCCTTGCACCAGATCGATGGCCGCGTTTCGGCATCGTTGCACAGAATGCCCCGTCCCGCCGATTCGAACGACAGCATCCGCAGCCGGTCGAGCGTTTCCGAGCCGAATAGATACAGCAGCGGTTTTTCGAACGCATGACGCCTGCTTTGAAACCAGAGTGGCCATGCACTGGGGAGTGCCCCATGCGAATCTCGCTGCCGGTTCGCTCTGACGATCGAGATTCGATGCGATACCGAACTGTTGCCGCCGAGACTATCCGCAATGGCGTCGATGGCGTGTCGCGGAGAAGTGGCATGGTGTGGGACGCTGCGCTCCATGGCGTCGAACGCATCGAGACAGGCACGTGCCGCACCGCGTGTTGCGTTTGAAAAAACGGGAGGGCGCAGTGGCGCTGAAGTCATACGGATACCTACGGTTGTTGGACGGCTTGCCAAAAGCGATCTTCGGCCATACGATTGCAATTGCAATTATTGTAATTGCAAAAATATGGAGGCCGCAAGGAACCCTATGTCAAACGCCGACGCTATGACGCTTTACACCGCGGACACGCCCAACGGGCAGAAAATCAGCATCTTCCTGAAAGAAGCCGGCATCGCCTACCGGCAGGTGAATCTCGATCTGTCGAGAGGCGATCAGCACCGTCCCGACTATCTGGCGATCAACCCGAACGGGAAGATTCCCGCCGTGGTCGATCATGAAGCCGGCTTGACGATCTTCGAGTCCGGCGCGATCCTGACCTATCTTTCGTCGAAGACCGGGTGCCTATGGCCTGGCCGGCAACGGGAGCAAAGCACGGTCCAGCAGTGGCTGCATTTCCAGATCGGCAGCATCGGTCCGATGCTCGGCCAGCTATGGTGGTTTCTGCATAGGGCCGAGACTGCCAACGATGAGGCGATCGCGCGCTATCGCAAGGAAGCGTTGCGGCTTTACGGCGTCGTGAATCGACGCCTGGGCGAGTCGGCATTCCTCGCCTTGCCCGAATACACGATTGCTGATATCGCCGCGTTCAGCTGGTTGCGCACTTTCGGCGAACTGGAGCTGGACGTGTCGGCATTTCCGCACGTAGCGCGTTGGCTGACGGTGATCGAGGCTCGTCCGGCGGTCATCGAAGGACTCGCCGCGAACAGGGTGCTGTCGCCGGCTGCCGACGGGCAATCCGGTGAGACACGGGAGTAGCGGTATGGCGTGGGCAACGCTGTTTCTCGCCGCGATGCTGGAGATCGCGATGGGCGTGTCGCTCAAGCTGAACGCCGGCTGGACACGGCCCGTGCCGAGTATTCTCGCGATAGTCGCGGGACTGCTCAGCATCTATCTATTGGCGCGCTCGCTTGCGTCTTTGCCAATCGGCACGGCTTATGCGATCTGGACCGGCATAGGCACGATCGGACTCGTGGTGATCGGCATGGTCTGCTTTCATGAAGGAACGGGCTGGATGCGGTTGTTCTTTCTCGGCCTCGCGCTGATCGGCATCATCGGATTGCGCTTCGCCGAGGCGCCCGGGTAAGGCAATGACGTTGTGCGCAACATCGTTCCTGACGTCGGGTTATTGGCGCGGCTCGAATCTTGTCAGGTTATGCGCGTGCAGCCACGATGGATTTTCCGCATACATTTCTTCGATCAATCGTTTGACGAGGCCGATATAGATCGAATTGTCGTTGATACGGTGATTGAAAATGACCGGCGACGTTGCGCGGTCGCTGTCCAGCACCCGGTAGTGCACGTCCTGCCGCGATTGCCGTGCCGACGAGGGCACGATGCACACGCCGAATTCGGCCGCGACGAGTCCCAGTGCGGTCTGGATCTCGCGCACTTCCAGCACCTCGCCCACTTCCACGCCGTGGCCGTACAGGACGTTCAGGACCTGATCGGCAAAGCTGGGGCGCGGCTCCTTGGGGTAAACAATCAACTTTTGTCCGGCCAGCTGTTCGATGGGCAATGGCGTCGATTCTCTCGCCATCGGCGAGCCGGCCGGCACGACCGCGGCAAGGCGCTCTTCGCGCAGGACGATCGCGGCGATATTCGGATCGCCGTGGTGCACGCGGCCGAAGCCGATGTCGATACGGCCTTCTTTCAGCGCCTCGATCTGTTGCATCGACATCAATTCGACCATCTGAATGTCCAGTTCGGGTGCATGCTCGCGCAGCTTGCGCATCAGCGTCGGCAATCCCGCGTACAGAACCGAACCGACGAATCCGATCGACAACACGCTGCGCTGATGGAGTCCCACGCGCCTCGCGGCGGCTTTCATCTGATCTATTCGCGCAAGAACCTGCATGGCCTGCTCGTAAAACAGACGGCCCGCGTCGGTCATCCGCACGGGGCGGGTATTGCGAATCAGCAGGGGGACGCCGACCTCTTCTTCGAGCAACTGAATCTGCCGGCTCAGCGGCGGTTGAGCAATGTGAAGCTGCTCGGCCGCGCGGGTGAAATTGCGCTCGCGGGCCACGGCGACGAAGTAGCGAAGCTGACGCAGATCCATGATGGTGATCTCAAAGATGAACTATTTTTCGATGCACGTTTGAGTATATTGCGTCGCAAAAAGCCCATGTGGGTCGGGGATTATGCGCACTTTATATTCTATAGGTATCAAAGAGGATGGGGAAAGTATTGGACGGTCGAAATGCGTGACCTGTATAAAACCATCAAATGAACTGAAGTGCATCTTTCGCCATGCCAGGGCGGACCCGCACCAGGCAATTTCCCCAGATACCCAACGGAGACAGTCATCATGAGCGTCAAAGCAGTCCCGGGCAAGAAAGCGCAGGTCCTGCCGAAAGCCGTGTCGAAGCGCGCATAGGGAGAGGAAATCATGTCCACCATCATCGACAAAGCCAATGAACTGGATCAACTGCTCGCCACCGCGGTGCAGGATGATAAGGAGGCCGGCATATTCCGTTGCCGGCGCGATATCTTCACCCATGCCGATCTGTTCGAACTCGAGATGAAGCACATCTTCGAGAACAACTGGGTGTACCTCGCGCACGAGAGCCAGATTCCGGACAACAACGACTACTACACCACGTGGATCGGCCGCCAGCCTATTGTCATTACTCGCGACAAGACGGGGCAATTGAATGCGGTCATCAACGCCTGCGCGCACAAGGGGGCGATGCTGTGCCGCCGCAAGCATGGCAACAAGGGCAGCTTCACTTGCCCGTTCCACGGCTGGACGTTCTCGAATACGGGCAAGCTGCTCAAGGTAAAGGACGAGAAGACCACCGAATATCCGGTGCAGTTCAACACGAACGGCTCGCACGATCTGCGCAAAGTGGCACGCTTCCAGAGCTATCGCGGCTTTCTGTTCGGCAGCCTCAATGCGGACGTGTTGCCGCTCGAAGAGTACCTCGGCGAATCGCGCGTCATCATCGACCAGATCGTCGACCAGAGTCCGAACGGGCTTGAAGTACTGCGCGGCAATTCCACGTATGTCTACGACGGCAACTGGAAAATGCAGATGGAGAACGGCTGCGACGGCTATCACGTCAGCACCGTGCACTGGAACTACGCGGCGACGATGGGACGGCGCAAGGAAGACGGCACGCAGGCCGTCGATGCGAATAGCTGGAGCAAGTCGGTCGCGGGCGTCTACGGTTTCGACCACGGCCACATCCTGTTGTGGACCCGGACGATGAATCCGGAAGTGCGGCCAGTGTACAAGCATCGCGAAGAAATCAAGGACCGTGTCGGCGAAACGCAGGCGGACTTCATCGTCAATCAGACGCGCAACCTGTGCCTGTATCCGAACGTGTTTCTGATGGACCAGTTCAGCACGCAGATTCGCGTGGTTCGTCCGCTCAGCGTGGACAAGACCGAAGTCAGCATCTTCTGTTTCGCGCCGAAGGGCGAAAGCGCGGAGGATCGCGCCATTCGCATCCGCCAGTACGAAGACTTCTTCAACGTGTCGGGCATGGGTACTGCCGACGATCTCGAAGAGTTCCGCGCCTGCCAGGCGGGCTATGCCGGCATCACGGCGATGTGGAACGACCTTTCGCGCGGCGCGCCGCTGTGGATCGAGGGGCCGGACGAGAATGCGAGCCGGATGGGTCTGAAGCCGCGCATTTCGGGCGAACGCAGCGAAGACGAAGGCCTGTTCGTGTGCCAGCACGAGTACTGGGTGCAGGTGATGCGCGATGCGCTGAAGAAGGAAGGCAAGGAGACCGTGGCATGAGCTTCGACTACCAGAAGATTTGCGGCGTGCTCTACCGTGAAGCGCGTCTGCTCGACGATCGCCAGTGGGACGAGTGGCTGGCCTGTTATACGGAGGACGTCACCTACTGGATGCCGTCCTGGGACGACGATGACCGGATCACCGACGACCCGCAAAGCCAGATCTCGTTGATGTACTACCCGGACCGGGGTGGCCTCGAAGATCGCGTATTCCGCATCAAGACGGAGCGCAGCGGTGCCTCGACGCCGGAGCCGCGTACGGCGCACAACGTCACCAACGTGGAGGTCCTGGCCGAGCGCGGCGACGAAGTGGACGTGCGCTACAACTTCCACACGCTGAGTCACCGCTACAAGTCCACGGATCATATTTTCGGCACGATGTTCGTCACCTTGCGCGAGGCCGGCGACGACCTGCTGATTTCGAACAAGAAGATCGTGCTGAAGAACGACTATATCCGGCAGGTACTCGACGTCTATCACGTTTGATGTCGGGCGTCAGAATCAACATGGGATCAGGAGGCTCCATGTCCAACTTCAATATTGCACTGAATTTCGAAGACGGCGTGACCCGTTTCATCGAATGCAAGGCGGGCGAGAAAGTACTCGATGCCGCCTTCCGCGCGAAGATCAATCTGCCGATGGATTGTTCCGACGGCGTGTGCGGCACCTGCAAGTGCCGCGCCGAAAGCGGCAGTTACGACCTCGGCGACGATTACATCGAAGACGCACTGACCGAAGACGAAAAGGACGGTGGGCTCGTTCTGACTTGCCAGATGATTCCGCAAAGCGATTGCGTGATTGCTGTGCCGGCATCGTCTTCCGTGTGCAAGACCGGGCAAAGCAAATTGGCCGCGACCGTGGCGAAGATCGAGCAGCATAACGACGCAGCCGTCGTGCTCGACCTGGAGGTGGACGCGGCCGCTCCCGTGTTCCTGCCGGGCCAGTATGTGAATATCGACGTGCCCGGCAGCGGCCAGCATCGTTCGTACTCTTTCTCGTCGGCGCCGGGCGAAGCGAAGATCAGTTTCCTGATCAAGAAGATTCCGGGCGGCGTCATGAGTACCTGGCTCGAAGTCGCGGAGCCGGGCACGAAACTGGATTTGACCGGTCCGCTAGGCAGCTTCTATTTGCGCGACGTGCAGCGGCCATTGCTGTTTCTCGCGGGCGGCACGGGCCTCGCGCCGTTCCTGTCGATGCTCGAAGTCCTGGCGCGTACGAACTCGCAGCAGAAGGTGCATCTGATTTACGGCGTGACCCGCGACCTCGATCTCGTGCTGGTCGAGGCGATCGAGGCGTATCAGACGAAGCTGCCGAATTTCAGTTTCGCCACGGTCGTCGCCGACGCGGAGTCCAGTCATTCGCGCAAGGGCTGGGTCACGCAGCATATGCCGGCCGGGTCCTTGAACGACGGCGACGTCGACGTGTACCTGTGCGGCCCGCCGCCGATGGTCGACGCAGTGCGCAAGTATTTCGACGACAACGGCGTGAAGCCCAACAGCTTCCACTACGAGAAGTTCACTCCCAACGCGGCGCCAAAGGCATGAACATGCAACGATTCACAGGCAAGGTCATGGTCGTCACCGGCGCGGCGCAAGGGATCGGCCGCGGCGTGGCGCTGCGCGCGGCGGCCGAGGGTGCCCGTGTGCTGTTCGTCGATCGCGCCGACTTCGTGGCCGAGGTGGCCGCCGAAGCAGGCCGTGCGGATACGGCGGGTTTCGTTGCGGACCTCGAAACGTACGAGGGCGCTCAGGCGTCGATGGCCTACGCCGCGCAAAAGTTCGGCGGTATCGACATCCTCATCAACGGTGTCGGCGGCGCCATTCGCATGCGTCCGTTCGCTGAGTTCGAGCCCGCGCAGATCGATGCGGAAATCCGCCGCTCGCTGATGCCGACGCTGTACACCTGTCATGCAGTACTGCCTCATCTGCTCGCGCGAGGCGGCGGAACCATCGTCAACGTATCGTCGAATGCGACGCGCGGTATCCGGCGTGTGCCGTATTCGGCGGCCAAGGGCGGGGTCAACGCGATCACGCAATCGCTGGCGATGGAGTACGCGGAGCACAACATCCGCGTCGTTGCCACGGCACCGGGCGGCACCGATGCGCCACCTCGACGCGTTCCGCGCAACGCCGCAGGAGACAGCGAACAGGAAAGGGTCTGGATGAGCGAAGCGGTGCGGCAGGTGACCGGGTCGACCTTTCTGAAGCGCTACGGCAGTATCGACGAGCAGGTTGCGCCGATCCTGTTTCTCGCGTCGGATGAAGCGGGTTATATCACGGGCACGGTGTTGCCGGTTGCAGGCGGAGATACCGGCTGACCCATGACTTGCTTGCGGCAACATTCGGATAGGGTGCAGCATTTGAGGCTGTTTGAGGAGACGTTGATGAATGATCGTAAGGCCATTGTTCCCGAAGGAATGGAAGCAGTGTACGAGAAGATTCGCTATGCACCCGCGGTCAAGGTCGGCAATACGATTTACGTATCGGGCCAGATTGGCCGTGACAGGAATATGCAGCTCGTCGAAGGGCGTGAAGCGCAAATCGTGCAGGCATTCGACAATCTCAAGACGGTGTTGATTGCTGCCGGCGCGTCGTTGCGGGATGTCGTGGACTTGACCACGTTTCATACCGATATGCGTGATCTGCCTTTGTTCATGCAGGTGCGCGATCGCTATCTCGACACCGATCCGCTTCCCGCCTGGACGGCAGTAGGGGCGCATATGCTTGGTGGCGCGCCTGGGTATATCGTCGAGATCAAGGCGGTTGCCGTGCTGCCCGAGTCGGATTTCATTCATGTACCGAACCGGGAGTCGTAGAGGTTCGCTGTTTCAGGTTGCATACGGGTATTCGGCGATATTGCTCAGTTACCCGTAATAGTTTTACCCGGTTTCAGCGGGCGGAATATAGCCGGTCGCTTCCATCATCGACGCTGGTTTTCTCCAGACTCCCATTTCAGCATTGCCCGTTTCGAGGCCAGATATGGCCGCTTGCGGGCTGCTTCAAGTCCGCCCTTAGTCGAGCGCCCCATGCGCGGTTTGCCGGCTTCGACAAGCTGCGCATTCGCTTCCAACGCCGGCTCGGCATTCACATCGCACGGCTCAAACTTCCCACCGCCATTATCCGTTCCCGCTTTCCGGGCGGGACGCCCGTTGTCCGTGGCAAAGCGCGGTTATGTCCCTTGATTGAGATGCCGGTCGTGTCGCCCGTCCTGGGGTTTATCCTGACGCACAACGTATACGTTAACGAATAATATCGTGCATACTTGACGCGAAGCATAAGACTTCTGATGGAGACGAAAATCGTGAGCCGTTCAACACGTGCACTGATTCAGCTCGACCGTGCGATGCCGAGGCGTGACGCGTTGCGGCATCTTGCGGCGTTGGCCATAAGTATCGCTAGCGGAGGACTGACCGCGAAGACGGCTTTGGCGGCGTCGCCCTATGCACCGCCGCCTTCGGATGGTCCGGGCTTTTCGATGCGCGTCGCGACCACTTATGCGGGCGCCGAGCCGTTGGCAAAGCCTTTCACGAAAGTACTGAATGAATTTCAGCGCGACTATCCGAACATCAAGCTTATTCACGAAGCGACGCCGGGATTCGATCATCAGACAAAGATCAAGCTCGATGCGCTGAGCGACCGGTTACCCGACGTGTTTACTTTCTGGCGGCTCGATCCGAGTTATGGGCTCGACCAGATCGCCGAGGCAGGACGACTGGCAGACCTGACCGCATGGAGCCAGAACGATCCCTTTTTCAAGGGTCTTTTCGACGACAGCTCGTGGGACACGGCAACGCGAAAGGGCGTCGTATACGGCATTCCCGCCCAGATGTTCTATATCTGGCTGCTCGTCAACAGAAAGATTCTCGACCGGGCGAAAGTCCCGGTTCCGACGACCTGGGACGAACTGGTCGCAGCAGGACCCAGATTGCGTGCCGCCGGAGAGATACCGTGGTCGATCAATAACGGCAACGACAGTATGGCCGCGCGGGTCTACAACTACGTCATGAGCCGCTGTCTCGGCAACGAGCGGGCGGTCAGAATACATGGCGGCCTGGAGCCGGCCGATTCACCCGATATGATCCGGGCATCGACCCTCGTGCAGCAGTTGCTTGGCGGGAACATTCCAAGCGACGGCATTACCCTGTCCAGCGATCTGGTCTATGCGAAGTACACCAACACCGAAAAAGCGGCGTTCCTGATCGATGCGTCGTTCCGTCTCTTCGAGATCGATCCGAAGATCGCGGGCGACCTTCAGGTACTGAACTTTCCGGCGATTCCCGATGGCGTACAGCACGACTTCCGGGTCGAGCGCGATCTCACTTCGCTCTGGTACGCGAGTTCGAAGCAATATGCCGATGCGGCGCGCAGACCGTACATACAGGAATTCATTCGCCGGATGACGAATCGGCAAACCGCGCGCTATTTCACCGAAACCGCCAAGGTACAGATGCCGCAGCTCGACCTCGAGGTCGATCCCGCGGCGGTAGGGCAGCTATCCGTCGAAACCCTGAAAGCGGCGCTTGCGGCTCCCGGCAACAAATGGGTGCCGAAGCTGATGAAGCCCGCGCAGCGCACGCGCTACGAACCGCTGATGTCGGAATTTATCGAAGGAAAGTACACCCCGCAGGAGTACGTGGCAAAGTTCGCGGAAATCATGCGGAGCTGATTGGGCGTCATCATACGATCCAGGAAGGAATTGAGCATGGGTTCATTGAGATTTAGATGGGAAGTAGTCCTGTATATCATTCCTGCGCTTCTTCTATATGGAATTTTCTTCGTTCTTCCATTTGCGCAGACGATCTTTTTCAGCTTCACTTCGTGGAACTTCTTCGGTCATCCTGCATTCGTCGGGCTTGCCAACTATGCGCGTCTTTTTACCGACGGCGTATACATGGCCGGGCTCTACCGTATTGGCCTATGGGCCGTGCTTGCGATCGTGTTCAAGGTTGGCATCGCGCTGGTTCTGGCGAGCCTGTTGCGCGGCAAGCTGCGAGGGCATGGGTTCTTCGAGACCGCGTTCTTCATTCCGGTGGTTATTTCGTCGGCGGCCATCAGTCTGCTGTTCACGTTGCTGTACGACAAGGACGCCGGGCTGATCAATGAAGTGCTGAGAGGAGTGGGGCTCGGCAAGCTGGCCACCAGCTGGCTTTCCAATAGTCACACTGCGTTGTTCGCCGTTATCGCCGTGCCGATCTGGCACACCATCGGCTACTTCTTCGTCATTCTCCTCGCGGCCATGCACGGCGTATCGCCGGATCTGTACGATGCGGCGAAGATCGACGGAGCCCGCGGTTTCCGCCTGTTCAGGAGCATCACGGTGCCGAGCATCATGCCCGCATTGCAGGTTTGCATCGTACTGGCGATATCGGGCGCGCTGAAGTCGTTCGACTACGTGTTCGTGATGACGCGCGGCGGACCCGGTACCGCCACGCAGGTTCCCGCGACGTGGATGTATCAGACGATTTTCGGCAGTCTGGAATTCGGTTACGGCACTGCTATCGCAACGTCGATTTTCCTGATCGGTTTGTGCGCCACGCTCGCGACCCGCAAGGTCATGGCACCTTCCAGCTACTGAGGTCAGAATGCAAGTTCGTATCAAGGCACTCATGGGACGCCCGTCCTTGAATGAATCGCCGGCGGCGCGTCGGGTCAGGGAACATTCTCCGGTTTCGTTGGTTCTGGTCTATGGTGTGCTCTGTCTGCACGCCGTGCTGACGCTGTTTCCGCTGATCTGGGTCATCGGGAATTCGTTCAGATCGAGCAACTCGATCCTGACATCGATCTCCCTGTTGCCGCGGCACCTCGACTTCAGCAATTACGAGCGGCTATTTACCAGCACCAATATCCCTTTGAGCTTCTGGAACTCGGTGTCGATCACGGCGGTCAGCCTCGGCTTGCTTCTCGTTGTCGTGGTTCCTTTGTCGTTCGCCCTGACGCGGTTCAAGTTCAAGTTCGCGGAGTACATCCTGCTGTTCTTTACGGTGGCGGTACTTGTTCCGAATGTTTCGGTTCTGCCCATGACCTATGTGCTTTTCACGAAACTCGGGCTCATGGGAACGAAGTATGGCATTGCCCTTGTCTATGCGACCGAGCAGATTCCGGTGTCGATTTTCATCCTGACGGGTTTCATGCGTGCGATTCCCGCGGAAATCGACGAGGCGGCCACGGTCGACGGTGCGAGCGTATGGGCGCTTTTTTCAAGGGTCATTCTGCCGCTTAGCCGGAACGGCATCGCCACCATCATGATTCTCGCGTTTGTTTCAATCTGGAACGATTACATGACGGCGCTTCTTCTGTTGCCCGATGCGGAGAACCGTACGCTGTCCGTTGCGCTGGCATTTGCAAAAACGGAGTACTCGGTGGACTACGGAATGATGGCGGCTTCCATCGTCTTCGCGGTTGCCCCCATGGTCGTGGGGTATCTGCTGCTCAAGAAGCAATTGACCACGGGTATCACCGCCGGCGCTGTCAAAGGCTGAACCCGACGCATACTGGAGAGAGAGATGGGAGCAATCGCCCTAAAAAATCTGGAAAAGACGTTCGAGTCCGTGAAGGTCATTCAGAACATCGACATCGATATTGCCGATGGAGAATTCGTGGCGCTGGTCGGTCCGTCCGGCTGCGGGAAGTCGACGCTTCTGCGAATCATCGCAGGGCTCGAAGAGGCTACCTCGGGCGATGTCAGGATCAGCGGCAAATCGGTGTCCCGACTGAGCGCGCGTGATCGCAATATCGCCATGGTGTTCCAGTCGTACGCGCTTTATCCGCACATGAACGTGGCGGAGAACATGAGCTTTAACCTGAAGCTTGCAGGGGAGTCGAAGGCGCGTATCAAGGAGCGCGTCACCGAGGCGGCGCGCATGATGGATCTGACGGCGCTGCTCGAGCGGCGGCCCGCGCAACTCTCGGGTGGTCAGCGTCAGCGCGTGGCCATGGGGCGTGCCGTTGTGCGTCAGCCGGAAGCGTTTCTTTTCGACGAGCCTCTGTCCAATCTCGATGCAAAGCTTCGCGTGCAGATGCGCGCGGAAATCAAGGCTTTGCATCAGAAAATGCGGACCACGTCGATTTACGTCACACATGACCAGATCGAGGCGATGACGCTTGCCGACCGGATCGTCGTGCTGAACGGCGGCCGCATCGCTCAGCAGGGCTCTCCGATGGAGCTTTATCGACGGCCCGCGAATCGCTTCGTCGCGACTTTTATCGGGTCGCCTGCCATGAACCTTCTCGAAGCGACGGTAGAGAAGATCGCCGATGGATTCGCGGCGCGTTTCGCCGGAGGCGGAAGGGCTGTGCTTCCTGCCGCGAGTGTGAGCGAAGGGCAGGCGGTAACGGTCGGCATCCGGCCGGAGGCGTTGTCGTTGGAGCGCAGTGAGAATCGCATGGCGGCAACCGTGGAGATCATCGAGCCGACCGGTGCGCAAACGCATTTGCTGCTGAACGTCGCATCCGAACGGATCACGGCCGTCGTCGACGGTGCGCTGGATTTCACGGTCGGTCAGGCACTGCAGATCGCGATGCCTTCCAACCAGCTGCATATTTTCGACAGCCATAGCGGAGAGCGCCTCAATGCGGATTGAGGTGAGTGCTAGGGAAATGCGCAGGAAATACACGGGAAATGGTTCAGGGTTAACCTTGATCACAACGTATGCATTAACGAATACAATCTGGCATTGAAGGGTCATGGAGCAATCGATGAGTGGCGACGTTAGCGCAATCGCTTTTACGGGGCAGGACTTACAGCGCCCTGAGTGCGTTCTTGCGACCGAATCCGGTGCGCTGTTCGTGGCGGACTGGCGTGGCGGCGTCACCGAAATCCGTCCGTCGGGGCAGCAGGTCACCTATCTGGGTCACGCTGTAGACGGCGAGACATTAAAGCCGAACGGGATTGCGCTTCAGCGTGACGGCAGTTTCCTGATTGCCCATCTCGGGGCCGAGCGCGGCGGTCTGTTCAGATTGCAGCGCGACGGTAGCGTCAGTACGGTTCTTCGCACAGTCGACGGGCTTGATCTTCCGCCGACCAACTTCGTCGTCGCCGATCATCTCGGACGGCTTTGGGTCACGGTCAGTACCCGCAAGGTGCCGCGAGCGGCCGGCTATCGGCCCGATGTTGCCGATGGTTTCGTGGTGCTGATCGATGAGCGCGGAGCGCGTATCGTTGCGGACGGTTTGGGTTACACCAACGAGTGCGTGCTGGACGCGACCCATCATTATCTGTACGTCAACGAAACCTTCGGCCGAAAGCTCTCGAGATTCCGCGTTGCCGAAGATGGATCGCTTGGACAGAAGGAAGTATTCGCCGAATTTGGCGCGGGGACTTATCCCGACGGTTTGGCGCAGGACGTCGAGGGTAACTTCTGGATTACCAGTATCGTGAGCAATCGCGTGCTGCGGGTCGACCGGAACGGGCGCAGCGAAATCTACCTGGAAGATTGTGAGCCTTCGCATCTCGGCTGGGTGGAAGAAGCATTCGTCAACTCGCGTATGGATCGGCCCCACCTCGATAACGTCAGGAGCAAAGTACTTCGCAATATATCGAGCCTCGCATTCGGCGGGCACGATTTGCGGACAGGGTTTCTGGGTTGTCTGCTCGGGGACTCTCTCGCGACGATCCGCATGCCTGTCGCGGGCGTCCCTCCCGTTCATTGGAGTTTTGCATGAGTACTTCCCCAGTCGATCAGGATCAGGAAGCAGGTTCTCTTTCCGACAGTGCCTATAAGGCCATTCGTCGCCGGATTCTCGACAACGTCTGGACGCCGGGCTACAACGCGATGGAGCAGGAGATCGCGCAGGAACTCGGTATGAGCCGCACCCCCGTGCGAGAGGCGCTGATGCGTCTCCACAACGAAGGGCTCGTCGAGGTCGTCCCGCGTCGTGGCATGCGCGTTTTGCCGGTGTCGCCGGTCATGATGCGCGAGATCTATGAAATTCTGGGCTCTCTCGAAAGCACGGCGGTCGAGATGTTGACGCGGCGGCGGCCCACCGAGGAGGAGTTGAAGCCTCTCATCGATGCGACGTCGGATATGGCGAAGGCACTAGAGAAGAACGACCTCGATGCCTGGGCGCGTGCCGACGAAAAGTTTCACATGTATCTCGTGACCCTCGCCGGAAACAAGCTCCTCGCGGAAGCGGTTTTTCACTACTGGGATCGCTCGCATCGGGCGCGGCTTTTTTCGCTCAGGCTGCGCCCGTTCCCGACCGCGTCGACGCACGAACATATGGCGCTAGTCGAGAAAATTCGCCAGGGCGATGCGGAAGGGGCGGCGCGCGACAATCTGTTGCATCGCCGCCGGGCGAGCAAAGAATTGCTGGAAATTTTCGACCGCTACAAGTTCCAGCACATGTAACAGCCGAATAACGGCGGCTGTCGAACACAGAACACGGGATTAGCTCGACAGCCGCACCATTGTCATGACTGTGCCAGTCGGATCACGACGTAAGCGCATCGGTATCGTCAATACTATAAGGAGTGCAAAATGGGAAAGACAGTGGTTTCCATTTCCGGAAATCAGTTTCATATCAACGGCCGCCCGACATGGGAAGGCAGAAGCTGGAACGGCAACAGGATCGAAGGCTTGCTGTTCAACAGCCGCATGGCGAATGCGATTGCCGATGACGAGAACCCCACGACTCGTGGCGTGTGGGCTTATGCGGACGGACCGTGGGACCCGGATCGCAATACCGCGGAATTCTGTGCCGCGCTGGCCGACTACAAGGCGCACGGTCTCGACGCCGTATGTATCAACCTGCAGGGCGGCAGTCCTCGTGGATACTCGCCGATTCAGCCGTGGATCATTTCGGCCTTCGAGTCTGACGGCTCGCTGAAAGAACCGTGGATGAAGCGTCTCGAGAAAGTACTCCAGGCGACCGACGAGCTCGGCATGGTCGTCGTGCTGGGTCTTTTTTACGGCGCATCCACCCGTCTGTTCGCCGACGAAGCGGCTGTCGTGCGGGCTGTCGATAACACGGTCGACTGGCTCGCAAAACACACAGCCAATCACGTGCTGCTGGAAATCGGCAACGAGATCGACAACAAGGTGTTCCATCAGCCTGTTATCGAAGTCGCTCGCTGTCACGAACTGATCGAGAGGGCAAAGAGCCGTTCCGAAGGAAAATTCAACACACCGGCCAAACGGCTGCTCGTCAGCGCCAGCATCCTCAATCCCCATACGGTGGCGGACAACATCATCGGTGCGAGCGATTTCCTTCTGGTTCACGGCAATCACGTCACCGGTCTGGAAGGCTGGCAGCAGTCGAATCCCGATGGAATTCGCCTTCAGCTTCTGCGTACGAAGGCTTCGCCCGCTTATCGCGGCCAGCCGATTTTCTACAACGAAGACGATCACTTCGATTTCGACAAGCCCGACAACCATCTCGTCGCGGCAGTCGAAGGTTACGCCGGCTGGGGGTTCTTCGACTACCGCGGCGCGCGTGAATCGATGGCGTGCGGCTTCCAGTCGTTGCCGGTCGACTGGCGTATCGGTTCCGAACGCAAGAAGGGCTTTTTCTCGAAGCTCAAGGAAATCACGGGAGGCAAGGCATGAGCAACAGTCGGCATATCGCCATTTTGCCGGGCGACGGAATCGGTGAAGAGGTCATGGCAGCCGCGTGCCATGTCCTTGGCGAAGTGGGCAAGAAAATCGGCGTCGCGTTCGAACTGGACAGCCAGCCGGCAGGAGCCCAGCACTACCTGGCGAGCGGTGTCGCGCTCCCCGACGAAACACTCGCCGTTTGCGATCGGGCCGACGCCATTCTTTTCGGTGCAATGGGTTTGCCCCACGTTCGCGGCAAGGATGGCACCGAAGTTATTCCTCAGCTCGATCTTCGATTTCATTTCGATCTTTATGCGGGCGTGCGGCCCGTCAAAACGTTCGGCGGGTTGCCGCTGCCCCTCGCTCATCCGAGGAGCCGCGAGATAGATCTGGTTCTCGTGCGTGAAAACACCGAAGGCCTTTTCTATGCTCGCGGCCGGGGAGACGTGAAGCGGGACGAGAACGGCCAGAAAGTCGAAGTGTTCGACACGATGCGGATTACCCGCCAGGGTACGGAGCGAATCTGCGAATTCGCCTTTGCGCTGGCTGAACAACGGGCCGCGCAGAACGGCCGCGCCTCGCGCGTGACCAACGTCGACAAAGCCAATGTATTCGAGTCCATGGCGTTCTTCCGCGAAGTCTTCGAGAGCGTTGCGGCGCGACATGCCGGGGTTGCCACTGATAGCGCCTACGTCGATGCGGTCGCGTTGAATCTGGTCCTGAAGCCCTGGACGTTCGATGTTCTGGTGACCGAGAACATGTTCGGCGACATTCTGTCCGACCTCATTGCGGGACTGGTCGGCGGAATGGGAATGGCGCCGTCGGCGGACATCGGCGACAAACACGGCCTGTTCCAGCCGGCTCACGGCACCGCACCCGACATCGCCGGGCAGGGGAAGGCGAACCCCACCGCCATGATTCTCTCCGCAGCCATGATGCTGCAGTGGCTCGCAGTCCGCCAGGGCGATCAACGTCTTGCCGATGGCGCGGCGCTTATCGAGGCCGCGGTAGAAAAGACTTTCTCGGGCGGAAAGATTCTGCCGTTTGAATTCGGTGGCTCGCACGGTACGAAAGCGATCACGGATGAAGTCGTTTCATTCCTCACCGCGTAACGCCAGGTCCGACATGTCAGTCTCCAAACCGTCCTGGCGCGTCGCCGTTATCGGCGCAGGCTATTTCAGCCAGTTTCATCTCGCTGGATGGACCGCACTCCCGAATGTTGAAGTCGTCGGCATTTGCGACATGGACACAGCAAAGGCCGAAGCGATGGCTGCGCGATATAACGTGGCGCAGACCTTCGGGAGCATTGATGAACTGCTGGACAAAGCGCGCCCCGATCTCGTCGACATCGTGACGGCGCCCACGAGTCACGCGGCGATACTCGATGCGACGCTGGAGCGCCGACTGGCGACGATCTGCCAGAAGCCGTTCTGCACCGACTTCTGGCAGGCGGAGCACATGGCCGAGCGGGCTCAGGGCGCCGGTGTACCTGTCGTCGTGCACGAGAATTTCCGGTTCATGCCGTGGTTCCGCGAAGTAAAGCGTCTTCTGGATCAAGGCATGTTGGGCCAGCCCTACAGCGTGAATTTCCGCCTGCGTCCCGGGGATGGGCAAGGATCGATAGCCTACATGGCGCGGCAACCGTACTTTCAGCAGATGCCCCGGTTCATGGTCAAGGAAACGGCCGTGCATTTCATCGATACGTTCCGCTTCCTGTTCGGTGAAGTCTCCGGTGTGTACGCCAGATTGAGGCGTCTGAATCCGGTTATCAAGGGGGAAGATGCCGCGATCATCTGTCTGGAGTTTCCGGACAACACGATCGGACAGTTCGACGGCAACCGTCTGGTGGATCATGTCTGCGAAAACCCTCGGCGAACCATGGGGGAAATGTGGCTGGAGGGTTCCGCGGGAGTGCTTCGGTTGGACGGCTACGCGAGGTTATGGTTCAAGCCGCATGGTCAGACCGAGGTCGAGCACGTCTATGATCGAGGCTCGGAGGTCGAATTTGGTGGAGGGGCATGCGGCCGTCTGCAGGCACATGTCATCGATGCACTCGAGAAGGGGCATCGACCTGAAAATACCGCATCGGACTACCTTGCCAATCTTCTGGTTCAGGAGGCGGTGTACCACTCGCATCTAAACGGCTGTCGCGTCGACATGGCGACGTTCCGGCCGAGCCGGGATTTGGCGTCCACCTCTCTTTTCGGGTAATGAGCGATGTATGTGATTACAGTTTCATTGAATGTGAAGGAGATGCATCACACGGAGTTTTTGCGCGAAATGCTGCTCAACGCGCGGCAATCGCGTGATCTCGAACCGGGTTGCCGCCGGTTCGATGTAGCTGCTTCGGTCGACGACACATGCTCGGTTTTCCTTTACGAGCTCTATGAAAGCGAAGCCGATTTCGAAGCGCATCTTCGCATGGAACACTATCGCCGGTTCGACGAAGCAACGAGGGACTGGATTACCTCGAAGGTCGTCAACAGGTTCCATCTTTGCGATTGATGGCCGGTCCGGCCTGATTTCGTCGTAGAAGTTCCACGCAACTGATATTGACCTGGGTTCTGCGCCTGCCAGGCAATCGCATGTCTATTGAATAGGATTGCTACTCGTAATAAGTATTTTGGAGTCTTGATTTTTAATGAATCAGGATATTTTTCTGTCTGTGAACCAGCTGAAATAGCGGAAACGCAAAGCAAATGAAAAAAAGACAATATTGGAGACTTCTTCCTCTCGTCATCGCAATCTCGTCGGGCGGTGCTTTCGCGCAAAGCAGCGTCACGCTCTACGGCATTGCGGACGCGGGGCTGACCTATGTTTCGAACTCGAAAGGATCAACGCTGTATTCGCTGACGAGCGGGAACTATGGTGCAGGACGATGGGGGTTCCGTGGCGTCGAGGATCTCGGTGGCGGACTGAAGACCCTGTTCACACTCGAATCGGGGTATAGCCTCGTGAACGGCACCATGGGGCAGAACGGGACATTGTTCGGTCGGCAGGCATTCGTGGGTATCGACTCGAATTACGGAACTGTTCTGTTCGGACGTCAGTATTCCAGTGCGTCGATTGCTGTTGGGCCGATCGAGTCGGGGCAGGACTGGGCGGCACCTGGGGCGCAATACGGCGCCCATCCGGGCGACGTCGACAATCTCGACAACAATAGCCGCATCAACAACGCCATCAAGTTTCTGAGCAGGAACTACAACGGCTTCAGCTTTGGCGGTGTCTATAGTCCCGGCGGCGTGGCGGGCGATTTCTCCCGCAACCAGATCTGGGACCTGAGCGCGTCGTATACGAACGCGTCGTTGCGAGTGGCGGTTGGTTATCTGTATGTCAACGATCCGAACTATTCGCTATGGGGAAACAAGGCGAACGACAGTAAAACCGGAAACAATATCTCGAGCCCGATTTTTAGCGGCTATGCATCCGCCGCGTCCCAGCGGATATTGTCCGCGGGGGCCAGTTATACGATCGGTTCCGCGACGCTTGGCGCCGTGTATAGCAATACCCAGTTTCGCGATCTCGGCAGCGTGAGTGTGGCCGGTTTGAACACCGCCGCAAGCGGCTACCACGGCAATGCCATATTCAATATCGGCGAAGTGAACTTCAAGTACCAGGTGACACCGGCTCTGCTGCTCGGCGTCTCCTATGCCTATACGCATAACAGCGGCGCGAGCGGTTTGGGCAGTGCGCGTTATCAGCAGGAAAACGTCGGTGCCGTGTACAGCCTTTCGAAGCGTACGTCGCTCTACGCGATACTCGTTCACCAGAACGCGAGCGGAACGGATTCCACGGGCGGTCGTGCGGTAGCCGCTATCCAGGGGACGACCCAGTCGTCCACGGGTTCGCAGACGCTTGTCACGATGGGGCTTACGCAGCGCTTCTGAGAGGCGCGGACAGGCACGAATCGGCGCCGCTCAGCCGGCGCCGGCTTTGCGAGAACGGCAACCTATTCCCTTTATTCAATAGAGATCAACGATGGCAACTGAAAGTCGACCGGGACCGCTGCTTGGCTGTATTGCCGATGATTTCACCGGCGCGACGGACCTTGCGAACATGCTCGTGCGCGGCGGCATGCGTACGGTGCAGACGATCGGTGTGCCTGCCGCCGGCATGCACATTGAAGCAGACGCGCTGGTCGTGGCGCTCAAGTCACGCACGGTATCCGCCGGCGATGCGCTCGCGCAGTCGCTCGCTGCGCTCGAATGGCTGCGGGCGCAAGGGTGCGGCCAGTTCTTCTTCAAGTATTGCTCCACGTTCGATTCGACGGATACGGGCAACATTGGTCCCGTAGCCGAAGCGCTGCTCGATGCGCTGTCTGTGCATGGAGAAGCGCCGTTTGCCATTGCATGTCCCGCGTTTCCGGAGAATGGCCGCACGATTTATCGCGGACATCTGTTCGTTGGCGACGTGCTGCTGAACGAGTCCGGCATGGAGAACCATCCGCTCACGCCCATGACCGACGCGAATCTCGTACGCGTGTTGCAGGCGCAGGCGAAGCACAAGGTCGGGCTCGTGCGTTACGACGCGGTGGCGAAAGGTGCCGACGCGGTGCGCGCGGCAATCGCGGCGCTCAAACGCGACGGCGTACGCATGGCGATTGCCGATGCGGTATCGGACGCCGATCTCCATACACTCGGCGAAGCCTGCGCGGACCTGCCGCTGATTACGGGCGGCTCGGGTGTTGCTCTCGGCCTGCCCGCGAATTTCCGCCGCGCGGGTTTGCTCGAAGCCGCAGGGGACGCAGCCGCATTGCCGCTTATCGAGGGCGCTGCCGTTGTTCTGGCGGGCAGCGCATCGAAGGCGACGAACGCACAGGTTGCCGCGTGGCGCGAGTCACGGCCCGCATTCCGTATTGATCCGATGGCCGTCGCGCGCGGGGAGTCCGTCGTCGATAAGGCGCTGGCGTTTGCACGCGAGCATATACTCGCGGCCCAGCCTCAGCCGGTGTTGATCTACGCAACGGCTTCTCCCGACGAAGTGAAGGCAACACAAGGCGCGTTGGGCGTGATGGAAGCGGGGCATCTGGTCGAACGTACGCTCGCTGCGATTGCCCGCGGGTTGCATGACGTCGGCGTGCGCCGGTTCGTCGTTGCGGGCGGCGAGACGTCTGGTGCCGTGGTGCAGGCGCTCGGCGTGCAGATGCTGCGTATCGGCAGGCAGATCGATCCGGGCGTGCCCGCGACCGCGACGGTCGGTGCCGATCCGCTTGCCCTCGCACTCAAGTCGGGGAATTTCGGCAGCGTCGACTTTTTTGCGAAGGCGTTGCGTTATCTGGCTGGAGGCGCTTCATGAATGCGGCAATGGTATTGGCCGCATTGGCGTGACCAGCAACCTTCTTCTGCCAATACCACGGGTATCATCACCCGTCAGTCTGACGAAAGAGCTTTTTCCGATGTCCCGAGAGGAGAGAGTTTCTTGATGGCACGCCCACGCCGCTTCGACAACACCACCCAGTCCAACCCCACGGACAAAGCGCCACAGGTAACGGCAACTCATCGATAAAAATTTTATGCTTTGAAGAAGGCAAAGCGTACTTTCTTTAATCGCCCATTGCGACGAACATGGGCGACGAACATCAACCCTCTCGCCGCCCGCGCGTCGCTTCCTTCCCGATTGCCCCGACCATGATCTCCACTTCGAACAAGACCGTCGCCGGTCCCGTGATCCGGCTCCATCCGGACGACAACGTCGTCATCGCGCGAGTCGACATCGCAATCGGCACGCCGCTGCCGATCGACGGCATTGCCTGTCGCAGTCAGGTGCCGGCCGGCCACAAGATCGCCGCGCGCGCGATCCGCGAAGGCGAGCCGATCCGTAAGTACAACGTGGTAATCGGCTTCGCCGCGGGCGACATTGCGGCAGGCACGATGGTGCACAGCCACAACCTGACGTTCCGCGAATTCGACCGCGACTACGCATTCGGCGCCGATTACCGGCCTGTCGAGCTGCTGCCCGAGTCCGAGCGAGCGACCTTCGAGGGCATCGTGCGCGAGAACGGCGAGGTCGGCACGCGCAACTACGTCGGCATTCTCGCGACCGTCAACTGCTCGGCGACGGTTGCGCATCGCATCGCCGCGCATTTCACGCCCGAGCGGCTTGCCGCCTGGCCGAACGTCGACGGCGTGGTCGCATTCACGCATGGCATCGGCTGCGGGATGGAGATGAGCGGCGAACCGATGGCGCTGCTGCGCCGGACCATGGCGGGCTACGCGCGCCACGCGAATCTCGCGGCAGCGGTAATCGTCGGGCTCGGCTGCGAGCGTAACCAGTTGGGCGGCCTGCTCGAACAGGAAGGGCTGCAGCCCGGCTCACGGCTGCATACCTTCGTGATGCAGGAAAGCGGCGGCACGCGGCGCACGATCGAGGCCGGCATCGCCGTCGTCGAAGCGCTCCTGCCTGCCGCCAACGACGTGGTGCGCAAGACCGTGCCGGCGAGCCATCTGCGAATCGGCTTGCAATGCGGCGGCTCCGACGGTTTTTCGTCGATCACGGCGAACCCGGCACTCGGCGCCGCCGTCGATCTGCTGGTCCGTCACGGCGGCACCGCGATTCTTTCCGAAACGCCGGAAATCTACGGCGTCGAACACACGCTGACGCGGCGTGCCGTGAGCCGCGAGGTCGGAGAGAAACTGATCGAGCGCGTTCGCTGGTGGAAGGACGAATATTCGGTCGGGCGCGACGTGCAGATCAACGGCAAGGTCAGCCCCGGCAATCAGGTCGGCGGACTCGCGAACATCTTCGAGAAGTCGATCGGTTCGTCGATGAAGGGCGGCACGGGGCCGCTGATGGACGTTTATCGTTACGCGGAGCCTGTCACGGCGCGCGGTCTCGTGTTTATGGATACGCCCGGTTTCGACCCGGTGTCCGCGACCGGGCAGATTGCCGGCGGCGCGAACCTGATCGCGTTCACGACCGGGCGCGGCTCGATGTTCGGCGCGAAGCCCGTGCCGTCGCTCAAGCTCGCGACCAACACGCCGATGTATCGCCGCTTGACGGAAGACATGGACCTCAATTGCGGCGGCATTCTGGACGGTACCGCGACGATCGAAAGCACTGCGCACGAGATCTTCGAGGCGCTGCTCGCGACCGCGTCGGGCCAGCGTACCCGCAGTGAAGAACTCGGGCTTGGCGACCACGAGTTCGTGCCTTGGCAGATCGGCATCATGAGCTGACGGAAGCGATGGCGTGGTTGCGGCGGAGTGGGTGAAACCGGCAGCATGGCGAAGGAAGGCGCAACATAGGCCGACGGTTTGGATCACGCGCGCCGCGAGCGCGAATCAGCGCGGCGAATGACGCACGGCGTGCCGTCAGACCGGCGTCAGCGCCTTGCCCGTCGAGAAGAACGACGCCAGATTGTCGATCGTGAGTTGCGCCATCGCCATGCGCGTTTCGTGTGTCGCACTTCCCATATGCGGACTCAATACCACGTTCTCGAATCGGAGTAGTGCCGATTCAGGCGCGGGCTCGTGCTCGAAGACATCGAGCGCCGCGCCCGCGAGGGTGCCGTTTTCAAGCGCGAGCACGAGCGCCCGCTCGTCGACGACCGACCCGCACGCGATATTCACGAGCATGCCTGCCGAACCGAGTGCATCGAGCACGGCTGCGTCGATCAGATGACGCGTGGCATCGCCGCCTGGGCAGCTCACGATCAGAAGGTCCGACCAGCGAGCGAGTTCCACCGGCTGCGCGAACCATTGAAACGGCAGCGCCTGTTGCGTGCGGCCGAAGTACGCCAGTTCGACATCGAAGCTGGCGAGCCGCCGCGCGATTTCCCGGCCGATGCGGCCCATGCCCACGATGCCTACCCGCTTGCCGGCGAGGCTCGAACCCAGCGGAAAGGCGCCTTGTCGCCAGGCGCCCGAGCGCACGAAGCGATCGGCGTGCGGCAGTTTCCTCAGCAAGGCGAGCATGAGGCCGATCGTCAGCTCGGCAACCGCGGCGTTGAGCAGGTCGGGCGTGTTGGTGACCGCAATGCCGCGCTCGCGCGCGAACGCGAGCGGAATCCGGTCGAAGCCCACGCCGTTTGTCGCGATGATCCGAAGCGACGGCAGGCGTGCGAGGAGTGCCGTGTCGATGTCGTAGTTCGAGCGCGTGACGATCGCGCCGATCCGTTGCCGCAACGCATCGTCGGCGGCGATATCGGCGAGCGTGAACAGGTCGAGGCGTTCTTTCAGCAACGCATAGGCTACCGAAGGAAATTCGCCGATTTGCAGTACGGGCGGCAGGGTGGGGTTCGGGTCGTGCATCGGGTTTTTTATCATGGGTTACTTGTTGACGAGTCGTGCCGGGACGAAGACGAGAATCAGCAGCGCCGAGAGCGCGAGCGAAGCCGCCACGACGAACAGTCCCGAAGAAAGCGAATGCGTGAGCGTCTTCAGCCAGCCGATCACGGCCGGGCTGATAAAGCCTGCGAGATTGCCGGTACAGTTGATGAGCGCGATACCGGCGGCTGCGCCGGTGCCGCCGAGAAACGCGGTCGGCAGCGCCCAGAACATCGGCAAGGCGGTAATGACGCCCGCGGTCGCGAGCGTGAGCCCCAGCACGGAGATGACCGGCGACGCACCGGACAGCGCGCACAGCACGAAGCCGGCTCCGGCAACCAGCGCGGGCATTGCGACGTGCCAGCGGCGCTCGCGCGTATGGTCGGCGTGCCTGCCGGCCGCGATCATCGCGACGAGCGCGACGGAATACGGAATCATCGTGAGCAGGCCGATGACGAACGTGTCCTCGATGCCGGTCGAGCGCAGAATGCTCGGTTGCCAGAAACCGATCGCATACGAGCCCATCACGATGCCGAACAGAATCAGGCACATCAGATAGACGCGTGCGGATTTGAACACGGCGCGCACCGAGCCGTGCGTGTGCGTCGTGGCGTCGGCGGCGATCTCGTCGAGAATGACCTGCTTCTCGGGCGCGGAGAGCCACGTGGCGTCCGCGACGCGGTCGTCGAGATGGCGCAGAACCACGAAGCCGAGCAGCAGCGACGGCAGCGCTTCGATGATGAAGAGCCATTGCCAGCCCGCGAAGCCCCCCACGCCCTGCAACGAATGCATGATCCAGCCCGACGCGGGTCCGCCGACGAGTCCCGAGACGGGATTGCCCGCCATCAGCAACGCGACCATCCGGCCGCGCCGGTGCGAGGGGAACCAGTAAGTCAGATACAGCACCATGCCGGGAAAAAAGCCCGCTTCCGCGATGCCGAGCAGAAAGCGCACCGCGTAGAACTCCAGCGGCGTCGTGACCCATGCGGTCGCCATCGAGAGGATGGCCCACGTAATCATGATGCGCGCGATCCAGCGCCGCGCGCCGATGCGATGCAGCAGCAGATTGCTTGGCACCTCGAAGAAAAAGTAGCCGACAAAGAAGAGGCCCGCGCCGAGGCCGTAGATCGCTTCGCTCAGATGCAGCGCGTTGAGCATTTGCAGCTTCGCAAAGCCGACGTTGACGCGATCCAGATACGCGACCACGTAGCCGACGAACAGCAAGGGCATGAAGCGCAGCGCGACACGACGGAAGATCGAATCGGCGTCGTCCGTGCCTATCGAAGCGGGCAATGAGGTGCGGTAGTCCAAGGTTGCCTCCTGATGATGCGGGGCGTGCTATCGGTTTTGTGTGCTCGCGCGCCCGCCTGTTTGCAGTGTCGGTGCACGCAGTGCGTTCGGCCGGCTCAGTGCAATGCGCCGGCGTGCAACGCAAGTTGCTCCGCGTGCGGCAGGCGAAAGCCGAGGGCCGTCAAGGCGCTTTCGAGTCGTGCGCGCTGCGTGGCATCGAGTTCGACCAGCGGCGCGCGCAGCGCCGCCCAGCCTGCGTCGCCCGATTGCCACGCGATGGCCGCCTTCATCGCGGCAATCATCGGGAAGCGCTGGAACACGGCGCGGGTTTCGTCGAGGCGGCGCTGTTGCGCGGGGGCGTCGACCGCGCGCCAGTCGCGAGCCAGTTGCGCGATGGCGGCCGCATTCACGTTGCCGGTCGCGGTAATGCAGCCGGCGCCGCCTGCTTCGAGCGTGCGCAGCAGGAACGTCTCGCTGCCCGCGAATACTTCGAAGCCGGCGGCCGCGAATTCGGCGATCAGCGCCGACGTGTTGCTCCAGTCGCCCGAACTGTCCTTGATGCCGGCGATCGTCCCAGGATACGCTTTCAGCAGCCGCTCGACGAGCGAAAGACTGAGGCCGACCTGCGCAACCGGTGGGATGTGATAGAGGTAGACCTTCAGACGCGTATCGCCGACGGCATCGATAACACGCGAGTACGCACGGAACAGTCCTTCGTCGCTGACGTTCTTGTAGTAGAACGGCGGCAGCATCAGCACGCCCGCGCAGCCGCTCGCCACGGCATGCCGCGTGAATTCGATCGTATCGGGCAGCGCGCAGGCGCCGGTCCCCGGCATCATGCGCGTGGCGGGCAAGCCTGCTGCGAGCAGCGCGTCGAGCAGGCCGCGTTTTTCTCCGACCGATAGCGAGTTGGCTTCGGAGTTGGTGCCGAACACCGCGAGGTCCACGTCATGGCTCAGCAGTGCGCGGCAATGGCGTATGAAGCGTTCCGCGCTTGGCGCGCCGCTTTCGTCGAACGGTGTGACGACCGGTGAAAGCACGCGTTGAAAGTGGCTGGACGAGGTCATGAAAAGCGTCTCCGTGAGTGGCGATGAGATCGGACCAGTATCGCCGTGGGTCGACGCTCGAAGTACACGGGTGCGCTTGTTTCAAACAAAAGAAATTTTGATGTTTCGCGGACGCTTCGGACTGCGGCCGGAATAGGGCGGGGTGCTTGATCCGGAATGCATGGCATGCCGAAGCATCAACGAAAAAAAGGCCGCGCAAGGCGGCCTGCGAATGGGAACGACCCGTGTGCCCTAGCTTCGCGGCGTCACGCCACGCGTTTCGGTCGCGCGCAGAAAATCGAAATCGACGCCCTTGTCGGCCTGCGTCACCGTGTCGAAGAAGAGCTTGCGGTAGCCGCGCTCCGCGGTCGGTATCGACACGGGATGATTCGCGGCGCGCGCCGCCAGTTCCTCGTCGCTGATAAGCAGGCTGATCTCGCGCCGCGACACGCTGAGGCGGATGCGATCGCCGGTGCGGACATGAGCCAGCGGGCCGCCCACGGCGGACTCGGGCGTCACGTGCAGCACGATGGTGCCGAACGCCGTGCCGCTCATGCGGCCGTCGGAAATCCGCACCATGTCCTTCACGCCCGCGGTCGCGAGCTTGCGAGGAATCGGAATATAGCCTGCTTCCGGCATGCCCGGCGCGCCCTTCGGGCCGATGTTCTTGAGCACGAGAATGTCGTCGGCGCATACGTCGAGATCGTCGGAATCGATGCGCGCGGCGAGGTCGGCGCCATTCTCGAACACGACCGCGCGGCCTTCGTGTTCCATGAGGCCGGCATCGGCGGCCGACTGCTTGATGATCGCGCCGCCCGGCGCGAGATTGCCTTCCAGCACCGCGATGCCGCCTTGCGGATAGATCGGCCGGTCGAACGGACGCACGACGTCCTGCTCGAAGGCCGGCCCCGCGGCGTCGATTTCCTCGCCGAGCGTGCGGCCCGTGACCGTCAGCGCGTTCAGGTTCAGCAGCGGCCTGAGTTCGCGCAACAGCGTCGCCATGCCGCCGGCCTTGTGGAAGTCTTCCATGTAATGCGAGCCGGACGGTTTCAGGTCGACCAGAACCGGCGTCTCGCGGCCCATCCGGTCGAGCGCTTTCAGATCGACGTCGTAGCCCATGCGTCCGGCGATTGCCGTCAGATGGACGATGCCGTTGGTCGAGCCGCCGATTGCGAGCAGCACGCGCAGCGCGTTCTCGAATGCGTCGGCGGTGAGAATCTTCTCGATCGAAAGGCCATCGCGTGCCATCTGTACGGCCTGCGTGCCCGTCATCTCCGCGATGCGCATCCGGTCCGACGTCACCGCGGGCGGCGCTGCGCCGCCCGGCACCGTCATGCCGAGTGCTTCCGCCACGCAGGCCATCGTGCTCGCGGTGCCCATCACGGAGCAGGTGCCGACGCTCGCGACGAGCTGATTGTTGACCGCCGCGATTTCCGCCTCGTCGATCTCTTCCGCGCGAAAGCGGCCCCAGTAGCGGCGGCAGTCGGTGCAGGCGCCGACGCGCTCGCCGCGATGCGCACCCGTCAACATCGCGCCGGTGACGAGCTGAATTGCCGGAATGCCCGCCGATGCCGCGCCCATCAGCTGCGCGGGCACGGTCTTGTCGCAGCCGCCGATCAGCACGACGGCGTCCATCGGTTGCGCGCGGATCATCTCCTCGGTGTCCATCGACATCAGATTGCGCAAGTACATGCTGGTCGGCTGCGAGAACGACTCGGCGATGGAGACGGTCGGGAAGTCCATCGGCAGTCCGCCCGCGAGCATCACGCCGCGCCTGACGGCCTCGATCAGTTGCGGCGCGTTGCCGTGACACGGGTTGTAGGCGCTACCCGTATTGACGATGCCGATCACGGGCCGGTCGAGCGCGCTGTCGGTATAGCCCGCGCCCTTGATGAACGCCTTGCGCAGAAACAGCGAAAAGCCGTTGTCGCCGTAGCTCGTGAGCGATTTGCGCAGGCCGCCGGGTTGCGCGGGCGCGTCGTCGGGCTGCTTCTTGAATGTGTCGGTCATGATTGCGCTACCGTCTCGTGAAAGGATGAGGGGATACCGGTGATTATCGCCAGTGCCGGGCAGGGCGAGGTCGAACTGACGCTTGCTTCAAACGATAAAGATTCTGAGGTCCCGACGTTGCTGACCATGATCGGCCCATAATGATTTGCCCGCAACGTGTTGCCGGCGATGACCGGCTCGCGATCAAATGTTGCTCACCGATTCCGCCGCGGCGAGAAACGCCTGAACGAGGCGCAGCCGCGCCGACGAGCGCCCCCATAGCAGCCCCACGAGACGTCTCGGCGAGGCATGGGGCAACGCCCATTTCTTCAGCGACAGCCCGGCGAGTTCGCGCGATGACCAGTCCGGCACGAGCGATACGCCGAGCCCCCGGTCGACGAGCGTGGCGATCGCGCCTAGCCCGTCGAGTTCGCACCGCTGCGATGGCCTGATGCCGTGCTGGCGCAGATAGGTGTCGGCGAGTTGTCCGCCGACCACATTGCGGTCGTAGCGCAGGAACGGTTCGGTTTGCAGGGTCGTGTGCACATCGGCGACGTGCATCGAAGCGGGCGTGAGCAGGATCAGCGGCTCGCTTCTGAACGTGTGCCAGTCGCAGCTTTTCGGCAGATTGAAAAGCGGTTGCGCGATCACTGCGGCATCGAGATCGCCGCTCGTGACCTTGCGATAGAGATCGAGCGAGGTGCCCGGCTCCAGATAGAAGTCCAGGCGCGCATAACGGTTCAGCAGCAGCGCGAGCGCATCGGGGATGAGACTCGCCATCATCGTCGCCATGCCGCCCAGACGCAGTTGGCCGCCGGGTTCGTCGGCGTCCTCGATGTCCGAGCGCAGATCGCGGATGTCGTGCAGCACCGAGCGCGCCCGCGCCAGAATGCGCTCGCCGGCTTCCGTCGCGCCGACGGTGCGGCCCGAGCGGCGCACGAGCGTTGCGCCCAGTTCGGTTTCGAGCATCTTCACCCGCTGGGCGACCGCGGCCGGTGTCAGGTCGAGCCGGCGCGCGGCCTCTGCAATCGAGCCGAGTTCCACGACGAACACGAAGCTTTGCAGGTAGCGGGAATCCATCGATAGAAGTATCCGGGTTCGAAGAGGCTAAAGAATACTTCCTCGGCGGTGCGGATGTCTTCAGGACTTCAAGCGCGGCTTCGCGCCGTCACGACATCGGCAGTTGCGCCAGACTCGTCGCCGGCGCGTGCCCGGAATCGCGTTGCCTCGCGGCGTCACGATTTCGGGCACACGGCTTCAGGACACGGTGCTCCACCGGCCGTACTTCGCCACTTCCTTTTCATCGAAGCCGAAGCCGAGCCCCGGGGTCTGGTGCAGCACCACGCGGCCTTCCTTATGTTCGAGCTGCCGATCGATAAGCCGGCGGAAATTCAGTACCTGGTCGTCCCAGAAGAACTCGACGTAGCGCGCGTTGGGCGTGGCGGCGACGAGCGGGGCATGCACGTCGTGGAACCAGTGCGGGCACACCTGCACGCCATAACCGGCCGACATCGCGGCAATCCGCTTCCACTCGGTGATGCCCCCGCAGACCGCCGCGTCGGTTTGCAGGATCGCCGCGCCGCCCATATCGAGTAGCTGCTTGTGATACCAGCGGCCGTAGCCGATCTCGGCGGTGGCGACCGGGATGCGCGTGAGCTTCGCGAGGCGCGCGTGGCTCTCGATGTCGTCGGGGCTGAACGGCTCTTCGATGAAGTAGGGCTGGTACTGCTCGATGCGGCTCAAATACTGCATGGCCTGCACCGTATCGATCCAGCCGTTGTTGCAGTCGAGCATCAGCTCCACATCGGGGCCGATCGCCTCGCGCGCGGCCTTCACGCGGGACTCCTCGCCGCTCGGCGACCAGCGGCCCGTTTTCATCTTGACGGCCTTGAAGCCTCGCGCCACGTAGCCGGCCATTTCCTCGCCGACCATTTCCGCCGTCTTGCCCTCGACGTAGTAGCCGCCGCTCGCATAGGCCGCCACGGTTTCCGTTTCCACGGCGCCGAGGTATTTGTGCAGCGGCAGGCCGGCGCTTTTCGCGTTGATGTCCCACAGCGCGATGTCGATGGCGCTCAGCGCGCGCATCACGGTGCCCATGCGTCCCTGAAGCAGGGACTCCTGATACATGTCTTTCCACAGACCCTCGACGGCCAGCGAGTCGCGGCCGATCACGACGGGCGCGAGCAACTGCTCCACGGCCACCCGGAAGATTTCGCCGGCGGCGCTGCCCACGTAGCAGAAGCCGACCCCTTCGATGCCGTCCACGGTGCGGACCTTGACGAGGCCGTAGTGCCGGTCGGTCACCGTGCGATTGGAAAACGACGTCACCTTGTCGAGCGGGACACGGGCTGCGCAGACTTCGATGGATTGGATGATGGGCACGGCATGTCTCCTTCAGATACGGATTGATCGGGCAATGGAGATACTGTGCGCTCAATCGGACATCTGAAAAAGTGGATTCCAGCCTCTTCAGAAGCTGTAAAATACGTTTTTATGGATACCCGCTTTCTTCAGAGTTTCGTCGCGGTCGTCGAATCCGGTTCTATCGCCGAAGCGGCGCGCCGTCTCGACGTCGCCACGACCACGGTGGCCCAGCAGATCCGCGCGCTGGAAGACGATATCGGTGCGAAGTTGCTGACGCGCGCGGGGCGGACGGTCAAACCCACGGTGGTCGGCGCCCGCATTCTCGAGCGCTCGCGCGATCTGCTGCGGGACGTGCGCGACCTGCGCTCCGCCGCCTCCGATACGGGCCTGCCGGCGGGGCCGCTGCGCCTCGGCGCGACACCTTCGGCGCTGATGGGATTGTTGCCGCCGTTTCTGCGGCGCTGGATGCAGGCGCATCCACAGATCCCGATCTATATCGAGCCCGGCACCTCGGCCGTGCTGCTGGACCGGGTCATGTCGGGGGAGCTCGACGCGGCGATCGTCGTGCATCCCGCATTCGAGTTGCCGAAGACTTGCGCATGGCGGCTGTTGCGCGAAGAGCCGCTGATACTCCTGACCCAGGCGCGTTTGCAGGTGAAGGATGCGCTGGCGACCGCGGCTCACGAGCCGTTCATCCGTTATGACCGCAGAGTCGTGGCCGGAAAAATGGCCGATGAATATCTACGCAAACACGGCGTGCGTCCCAAGGTGCAGTTCGAACTCGACGGTATCGAGCACATTGCCCGGCTGGTGGCAGAGGGCTTTGGCGTTTCCGTGCTGCCGGACTGGCCCATTATCGGCCCGGCCGACCCGCAACTGCGGCGTTGGAAGTTGCCGGAACCGTCTCCCGTACGTCGCGTGGGAATGGTATGGCTGCGCACGTCGGTGCGCTCGCCGCTCGTGGAAGCGTTCGTTCAGATTGCCTGCAGCGAGTCGCCAAAGGCACGGAAACAGAAATGAGCGCAGGGCGCCGGGGCGCGCGTCAATCCGCGAAGCCGTAAAGCACGGCCGGGTTGTCCACCAGAATCCGATCGCGCACCGCGCGCGTCGGGGTCCACGTGTCGAGCAGATCGAGCAGCGCGGCGTCCTCGGGCATGCCGTCGACCAGGCCCGGATGCGGCCAGTCGGTTCCCCAGACGCAACGCTCGGGCGCGGCGGCCACGAGCGCGCGTGCCAGCGCAAGGACGTCGTCGTAGGGGTAGGTTGTCGTCGAGGCACGGTAGCCGCACAGCTTGACCCAGGTCTTGCCGTTCGACAGCAGGCGCAGCAATGCTTCGGTTTCCTGTCGATAGGTCGGCGAGCTGGCGCGAATCTGCCCCATGTGATCGATGACGGCCGGTGTCGGCAGCCCGGCGATCAGCGGCGCAAGCGCCGGGAGCTGGGGACCGTCGACGTAAAACTGCAGATGCCAGCCGAACGCGGCGACCCGGTGTGCGATTGTGTTTATCCGGTCGGGCGTCAAGCCGCCGGCATTGACCAGGTTGAAGCGAACCCCGCGCACGCCGGCCCGATGCAGGCGCTCGAGCGCCTCATCGGAAACATCGTCGCCTAATACGACAACCGCGCGGCCCCGTTCGACGCCCACTGCCTGCAAGGCATCGAGCGTGCAGCGGTTGTCCGTGCCATACACGCTGGGCTGCACGATGACCATGCGTTCCAGCCCGAGTACCGCGGCCATGTCTCGCCATGCGTGCAGGGAGGCCGCCGGAGGCGTGTAGTCGCGCGGCGTCGTGAACGGATACCTAAGCGGATACGCGAGCGGATCGCCGAACACGTGAAAATGGCAATCGCACGAAAAGCGGGGTGCCGGGTTCCGAGGTGGTCTAACAGAAGGCAACGCGGGCAAACAGGCGAGGGTCATGAGCGTCTCGTGAGTCTTGCCGCTGTTTGGCTGGCAGCGGCGGACCCGGATGGTGTGGCTGGTGTATCGATAGAGGGATGCGTCGGCTCGACGGTCATGCAGGTCATATGCCGTCGGCAGAAGATCGTTTCAGGCACGCGGCGCTACATGCTTGCGCGACTCGGCGGAGAGATCGTGCTCGCCGGGCGGCACGCTATCGCGCAGGCCGAGCCCCTTGGTCTCCGGCAGCACGCAAAGCGCGAGGAACATGCAGCCGTAGGCGATGAATCCGAAGATGGCGATCGATTTTCCGAGCGGCATCTGCGATGCCAGCATGCCGATCAGCAACGGAAACAGCGCGCCGATGCCGCGTCCCACGTTATAGCAGAAGCCCTGGCCGGACCCGCGCATGGCGGTCGGATAGATTTCGCTGAGATAGGGGCCGAGCGGCGCGAACACCATGTACGTGAACATGCCGAGGAAGAAGCCGCTCGGCAGCATGACAGCGTTGCTGATGGGCAGCACGAGATAGACGACCAGCGTCACGGCCGCGCCGATCGTGCTGATAAAAAACGTCTTGCGTCGGCCGATGGCATCGCCGAGGTGAGCGCCGATCATGAAACCCGCAAACGCGCCGGCGATGAGGGCGACGGTAAAGCCCCCCGTCCCGATGACCGAAAGGCCTCGTTCCGTGCGCAGATAGGTCGGCAGCCACACCTGATAGATGTAGGTGGCACCCTGGCAGCCCGTCGTAAAGATCGACAGCTTGATCGTGGTCCAGAAGAACTCCGGTCGAAATACCGCCAGCAGCGATTCGTTTCGCTGTCCTTCGAGTGCTTTATTGCGTGCGTAGACTTCCGGTTCGTCGACGTGGCGGCGCAGGAAGAACACCAGCGCGGCGGGCGCGATACCGATCCAGAACAGCCAGTGCCACGCCTGACCTTCCGGCACCAGCGAAAACAGGGCGGTGTAAATGACGGCGGCGATACCCCAGCCGACTGCCCAGCCGCTTTGCACGAAGCCGCCCGCACGGCCGCGATATTTGTCGCGAATCACCTCGGCGATCAGCACGGAACCGGCGGCCCATTCGCCGCCGAAGCCGATGCCCTGAAGCGCGCGGAAGATGAAGAACTGCTCGAAGTTCTGGGCGAAGCCGCATAGGAACGTGAAAACGGCGTACCAGCCTATTGTGATCTGCAGCACCCGCACGCGGCCGAAGCGATCGGCCATGACGCCCGCGAGCCAGCCGCCGATCGCCGACGTCACCAGCGCGACGGTGCCGAGAAAGCCTACCTGCTGTTTGCTGATCCCCCACACGGCAATCAGTGTCGGCACGACGAAGCTGAAAATCTGCACGTCGAGCGCATCGAGGGTCCAACCCGCAAAGCAGGCACGAAGAGCGCTGCTCTCCCGCGGCGTCAAGTCCCGCATCCATCTGAACATCCCTGTCTCCTTTACCGGCTCGCGCCGGACTCTTCTGATTGCTGGTCAACACCGCGCACGCTGATTGATCGAGACTCCGGCAAGGCGTTCGCGACGTTCGATTCGAGAGCACTGTGCGCTCAATCGGACATCTTAAAAAGCGGGTTTCAGCATTTTCAGAGCACGCAAAAGGCGCGTTTAGCCGACGACAGGAACGGCTGCGGGAATATCGATGGATGGAAGGGGGGAAGAGCGGGGCGATGCCAACTATCGGCACCAGAGAGAGCGACGTTTATCGATGGGTACAAGTACGAGGTTGCCGCTTTCGCGGTCTTGCTGGCATCGCGTGCGTCGCTCCTGCTTGTTCAACCTCAGACGTGTTGCGACGCTCGTTGTGAGCCGTTTTCCGGCGAATGCTTCCGCGAGGCCGGGCGGCTCTTGCTGAACGTAGGGAAGGCGGCGCCCACGAAGTCCGGACGCCGCCCGCGGCACACCTCAGGCACGCTGGCCGAATTCCACTTCCTGGGCCGTCCAGCCGGCGACGCGGTCGCTGAGCGTCAGGCCGAGCCCGGGCCGCGTCGGCACGATCATCCGGCCGGCGCGCGTTTCGAGCTTTTCGTTGAACAGCGGTTCGAGCCATTCGAAATGCTCGACCCAGGGCTCGGTCGGATAGCAGGCCGCGAGATGCACGTGCAACTCCATCGCGAAGTGCGGCCCCAGCATCAAGCCCGCGTGCTCGGCCAGCCCGGCAATCTTGAGGAACGGCGTGATGCCGCCGACACGCGGTGCGTCGGGCATCAGATAGTCGGCCCCGCGCAGTTTGATGAACTCCCAGTGCTCGGCCACGCTCGTGAGCATCTCGCCCGTGGCGATCGGCGTATCGAACTGCGCGGCCAGTGCGGCATGGCCTTCCGCGTCGTAGCAGTCGAGCGGCTCTTCGATCCAGACCAGATTGAATGGCTCGAACGTACGGCACATGCGCTGCGCGGTGGGACGGTCCCATTGCTGGTTCGCGTCGACCATCAGCGGAAACGTGTCGCCCAGATGCTTGCGCACCGTTTCGACGCGGTGAATGTCGAGCGCGCAATCGGGTTGCCCGACCTTCAGCTTGATGCCGCCGATGCCCTTTTCGCGTGATGCGTCGGTATTGGTCAGCAACTGGTCGAGCGGCGTGTGAAGGAAGCCGCCCGAGGTGTTGTAGCAGCGCACGGAGTCCCGCTGCGAGCCGAGCAGCTTCGCGAGCGACAGGTTGGCGCGTTTGGCCTTCAGGTCCCACAGCGCGACGTCGAATGCGCCGATCGCCTGCACCGCCATGCCGCTTCTGCCGACCGAGGCCCCGGCCCAGGCGAGCTTGTTCCATAGCTTGGCAATGTCGCTCGGGTCCTCGCCGATCAGCGTCGGCGCGATTTCCTTCGCGTGCGCGAACTGGCCCGGGCCCCCGGCACGCTTCGAATAGCTGAAGCCCAGACCGCGATGACCGTCAGTCGTTTCGATTTCGACAAAGAGGATGGCGATTTCAGTCATCGGCTTCTGACGGCCGGTGAGCACCTTGGCATCGCTGATCGGGGTGGCGAGCGGCAGAAAGGTGGACGCAATACGAACCCAGGCAATGCGGTCGCCTGTCGCCGTGCCGGATGTCAGATTGTCGTTGATGTTCATGAGCGAGGTTCCTGTGCGATTGAAAAGGCGAGCCGCGAATGTATGGCTCAAGCGCATGCCTCGATCATACAATGATTGCGCAATCATTCAAGTATGGCGGGTGGCGAAATCGTCGTGGTTTACACTGAGCGAGCCGATTCAACGGAGGAGGGGTGCCTGAAATGGGGGGAAGCCCGAGGTGTCGAAGCCGGATTGGGATTCGGGATTCCGGCAGATCATCGCTAGAATTGCGGGCATGACAACAGGAGCCTGAATGGCAAAGAAATCCGCGCGCAGCCAACCCGCCGCCGTCGCCGAGCAGGCGGGGAGCGTGACGTTAATCGATGTCGCTCGCGTAGCAGGGGTCGCGCCCATGACCGTGTCGCGGGCGCTGCATCGTCCCGAGCTCGTGCGCAGCGATACGGCGAGAAAAGTGCTCGAGGCCGTGAGAGCGACGGGCTACGTGCCGAACATGCTGGCGGGCGGCCTGGCGAGCAGCCGGAGTCGTCTGGTTGCGATTCTGCTGCCGACGATCGCCAACTCGATTTTTGCCGACACCGTACAGGCGTTGATGGACGGCCTGACCGCCTCGGGTTATCAGTCGCTGATCGGGCTGACCGGGTACTCCAGCGCCCAGGAAGAGGCGCTCGTCGAGGCGATTCTCGGACGCCGGCCCGACGGGATCGTGCTGGCCGGCACGAGTCACACCGACGCGACCGTCGAGCGGCTCAAGAATGCGCGGATACCGGTGGTCGAGATATGGGATCTGACCGACAAGCCGATCGATATCGTGATCGGCTTTTCACACGAAAAAGTGGGCATCAAGGTGGCGCGGCATCTTCTCGACAAGGGATACAAGCGGTTTGGGGTCCTCTCGGTCAACGATCCGCGTGGCCTGCGCCGTTGCCAAAGCCTTATCCGGGAACTCGGCCGCCATGGCCTGACCGACGTGCTGTTCGAGGTGCTGCAGGCACCGGCAACATTGCAGGCAGGCAGGGAGGGCGTGGGCCGGATGATGGTTACCGGGTTTCCCGAGATCGTGGTCTGCAGTTCCGACACGCTCGCGCAAGGCGTACTGGCGGAAGCCGCGAGCCGCGGCCTGCGCGTACCCAAGGATCTCGCGGTGATGGGGTTCGGCGATCTGAGCACCGCCGCGCACGTTTTTCCGGCCTTGTCGACGGTCCGGGTCGACGGGGCGACGATCGGCAGGAATGCCGCGACGGCGCTCCTCACGCGCTTCGCCGGCAAGTCGCAGGCGGGCCTCGATACCGTGAAGATCGATACTGGCTTTTCAATCGTCGACCGGGACAGCGCTTGACGGCGGAGACGGGCAGGGGGCTGACAGGCTGACAGATGGCTCCTCCGGGCGGGACGTTTGCACGTTAACCCGAGTTGCACCGGATGAAAGATTGCGCAACCATTGACTGAAATGATTGCGCAATCTTTTTTGCCTTCTGGTGCCGGGCGGTAACTGGCGACCCTGTGCAAGACAGCGAGATTCAGGCGAAAGGGCGTGACTCTCGCGCCTTGCCGGAGACAGGTGCGGCGCAATCGACGGATACATCTCACTTTCACAGGAGCGGGAGATGAAGGACGTGACGGTTGCATCCCATGGGCTTACGGCCGCCGCCGACGCGACCGGGAAGCCGGGCGCGGCCATGAGGCCGATCATCCAGGTGGTGGCCGGCAATGCGCTCGAAATCTACGATTTCATGATCTATGGCTACTACGCCAGATACATCGCCCAAACGTATTTTCCGAGCGACAGCGAGTACGTTTCCCTGATGATGTCGCTGATGACCTTCGCGTTCGGGTTTCTCGCGCGGCCGATCGGGGCCATCGTGCTCGGCGCCTACACCGATCGTCATGGGCGGCGCAAAGGCCTGATCCTCGCCCTGTCGCTGATGTCGCTCGGCATCATTTCCGTCGCGTGCACGCCTTCATACCGGAGCATCGGGCTGGCCGCGCCGGTTATCGTGCTGCTTGGGCGTTTGCTGCAGGGCTTTTCCGCGGGAGCCGAACTCGGCGGCGTCGTGGTCTATCTGGCGGAAATCGCTCCGCCGAAGCGGCGCGCGTTCTTCACCTGCTGGCAGGCGGGCAGCCAGCAACTCTCCGTGATGGCGGCTTCGCTCGTCGGCCTCGTCCTGCTTTATCTGCTCGCGCCGCACGAGTTGCACGCATGGGGATGGCGGATTCCGCTTCTGCTGGGCTGCGCGGTCATTCCCGTAATGTTCTGGTTGCGCTCCAGTCTTGCCGAAACATCGGTGTTCGCCGCGAAAAAGAAGACGCCGACAGTAGGGGAGATCTGCACGAGCCTCGTTTCGGGTTGGCGAACCATTGCCCTGTGCATGGGCATGGTGGCGCTCGCCACCGTCACTTCACAGACCATTACCACGTATGCGCCGACGTTCATCAAGAGTCTGAACCTCGGAGAGTCCGCGGGATTCATCATTCTCTTTTTCGGCGGACTGTCGGTGCTGATCTGTCTGCCTATCATGGCCGTGGTGGCGGATCGTTTCAATCGCCGCACGGTCCTGATCGTCGTGACCCTTCTGGCAGGGCTGAGCGCCTATCCGATGATGTCGTGGCTCGCTGCGCAACCCACCGTGTTCAAGTTCGCGGTCGTCGAGCTGTGGTTCTCGTTCATCTACGCGGCGTACAGTTCCGTGCAGGTGGCCGCGATGGTCGAACTGGTGCCGCCGAGCGCGCGCACGTCCGGCTATGCATTCGCACAGGCGGTGGCGGCCGCGGTTCTGGGCGGCTTCACGCCCGCCATTCTCACGTGGTTGACGCATACCTTCCACAGCAATGCCATGGTCGGCGTCTGGCTGGCGGTCAATGCCGCGATTAGCCTCATTGCCGCGCTTGCATTGGGACAGAAAGAGACGGCAACGCGGCAAAGCGCCCAATTGCAATAGGGATCGGCAACGCCTGGCGTTGATCGGCGCGCCCGGCAATCTTGCCGGTGTGTTTTCGTCGTCGCTGCCGGGCTATCCAGCGGCTCCCATACCTGGCTTCAACGCTGCGGGATGATCTGCCGCCGCTGCAAATTGAATCCCCCGGTTGACGACCATCAAGGCAGATCGGTGTAAACCATGGCGATCGCGTAATCAGTTTCGTTTGAATGATTGCGCAATCATTGTATGATCGAGTCCGCATGGATGCGTGGACGCGGCGTGCCGTCCGGCACGAGCCGCCGGCAATCGAACAGGATCAGCAAGGAATCGAGGAGACAGGGCAGTGGTAGCGAATACAACCAGACGGACAAACGTGCGATGGTTCATCCTGGCGATGATCTTTATCGTCACCGTGTTCAATTACGTGGACCGGGCGACGTTGTCGATCGCGGCGCCGAGCATGCGGCATGAACTCGGCTTCGACGCGCTCACCATGGGCATTGCGTTTTCGGCATTCGGCTGGACCTACACCGGCATGCAGATTCCCGGCGGGCTGATCCTGGACCGGTTCGGCGCGCGGATCGTGCTGGGCCTGAGCCTCATTGCGTGGTCGGTGCTCACGTTTCTGCAGGGATACGTGCACCTGTTCGCGTCGGCGTTCGCCGCGCTCTTCGCGTTGCGCTTCCTGATGGGCGCTGCCGAATCGCCGGCGTTCCCGTGCAACAGTCGTCTGACGGTCATGTGGTTTCCGAGTACCGAACGCGGCCTCGCGACGTCGATCTTCCAGTTGGCGCAATATTTCGCGCTGGCCGTTTTCACTCCGGTCATGACCTATACGGTCAGCCGCTGGGGCTGGCACTACGTGTTCTTCACGACAGGCGCGATCGGTGTGCTGATCGGGCTCTGGTGGCTGAAATCGGTGCGCGAGCCGCAGTCCGATCACCGCGTGAATGCGGCCGAACTCGACTACATCGCCGCCGGCGGCGGACTCCCGACGATGGGCGACAGCCCGCGGCCGTTCCGCTGGCGCGAGGTCCGCGCAATTGCCGCCAACCGCATGATGATCGGCATCTATATCGGACAGTTCTGCCTGACGTCGATTACGTGGTTCTTCCTCACCTGGTTCCCGACCTACCTCGTCGAGGCCAAGGGCATGTCGATACTGAAGGTGGGCATTGCGGCGGCGATACCCGCCGTGGCCGGATGCGTCGGTGGACTCGTCGGCGGCCTGTGGTCCGACTGGATGCTCAAGCGCGGCTTCAGTCTCACGGCGGCCCGCAAGACGCCGATCATCGGCGGCCTCGTGCTGTCGAGTACGATCGTCGCGGCGAATTACGTGCATTCTTCCGTGATCGTCATTCTCGTGATGTCGCTCGCTTTCTTCGCGAAGGGTGTCGGCAACCTGGGGTGGTGCATCGTCGGTGACGTCTCGCCGAAACACGCGATGGGCATCAGCGGCGGCATCTTCAATCTGTGCGGCAATCTCGCGAGCATCGTCACGCCGCTGGCCATCGGCTGGATGATCAAGCGCACCGGCTCGTTCGAGGTTGCGCTGACCTATGTCGCGGCACTTTCGCTGCTCGGTGCTTTTTCGTATCTGTTTGTTGTCGGCAGGCTCGAGCGCATCGAAGGGGGCGAGTCGGATGAGACTGCGTTGGGCGATGTTCCGGCTGCGGCTCTGAAGCCGCGCCACGGCGGCTGAAGCCGCGCAGCAACACTTTTCGACGGGTTACCGTTGATGAACGCAATGGGTTTTACCGCTTCTGTTGCCGCGCGGCGAGTGTCGACAATTTCATTGCCGCCCTTGCGTACGGCCGCTGTCCGAAGGACGCGCTAAACCCGGATACGTGGGTGGGTTTAGCGATCTGGTTGATCGATTGTCACTTCTGGTCCGGAAACGCCGGACGCGCGCGCTGCGCGTCGAGCCAGCGCGCCACCGACGGCATCTCCGGCTGGGCATCGAGCGTGGAGGCGAAGCGCTCGGCCAGCGAGTACCAACGATGCGCGGCGAGTGCGACGCCGATGTCGGCGAGCGTGAAGCGATCGAGCGCGAGATGCGAATGCGTGTCGAGCCGCGCGTCGACAATCCGGAGCAGCCGCGCGGACTCGGCGAATGCGTTGCGTATCGCGGCGTAATCGCGCTTTTCCTCGGGCACGCGAGTCAAGCCGAGAAACGTAATGCGCAACGTCGCCCATAACGCACCGAGCTGCCAGTCCATCCAGCGCTCGACTTCCGAGCGCTCGCCGGCGTCTTGCGGCAACAGGTCGCCATTGCCATAGGCCGTCGCGAGATAGCGCATGATCGTGTTCGATTCCCAGATCGACCGTCCATTGTCGACCAGCGCCGGCACGAGGCCGTTCGGGTTGAGCTCGCGATAGGCCGCCGTATCGTTGACGCCGAATTCGAGCCCGGCGTCGATCCGCTCGTAATCGCGGCCTTCGATTCGCCCGAGCTCGCCGAGGCACCACAATACCTTCTGCACATTGATCGAATTTCGTCTTCCGTAAACCTGCATCATCTCTCCTCGAACACATATCGTATGCCGTGAGACTGGCAGTCGTGCGTCACTGCCGCCTGCCTGGCGACGCCGGCAAGTATGCGCTGCCCACCGTCAATCGACAACAGGCGCAGGGAACGAGGACGCTGCTTACGAGGCAATGCGGGCGCATCGGGATGCGCGTGATAAGTCAACGTTCTTGAGGCACTTGCGGCACCGGAGCCCCAACCGGATTACGCTGCATAAATCACAAACGCGTCAAATACGGCGGTAATTCTTCGAGCGTCGCGTTCGCGGCGCCTTCGAAGCGTTGCAGCCAGCGTGCGTCCGCCTGCTTCAGATGCTCGTGCAGGGCGGCGGCCGCCTTCGCCGGTTTCTTCGCGAGCAGCAGGTCGTAGATAGTCCGGTGTTCCTTCAACGCATCTTCGATCGACGTAAGCGGAATGCGCAGCACAGGATCGAACAGATAGCGGGTCGGCGCGAACAGCATGCGCGTACGCGCGAGCACCTGCAGGATCTCGCTATTGTGACAATGCGACAGCAACCGGATATGCAGATCATGCTCGACGACGTCGGTATCGAATCCTTCGCGCGGGAAGCCGTCCAGCGCTTCGACCACCGTTTCGCGCAATTGCCCGACGTAGTCGCGGCTCACATGTGCTGCTGCCTGTTGCAGTGCCTCCGGCTCGAGCAGCCAGCGCAGTTCATACAAATGATGGGTCTTGTCAGGTGTGACGCGCGTCGCAATCCAGCGGCCCATCGAATCCTTCGTCACGAGCCCGACGCTGTGCATGCGCGCAAGCACATCGCGCACGACCGTGCGGCTCACGCCAAAGTGTTCGGCCAGTCTTTCCTCGATGATCCGTACCGAGACGAACATTACCCGGGCGCATAGCTCGCGCTCGAGTTCGACATAGACGCGCTCCCACTGCTGCACGGAGGTGATCTTGACTTCGTCGAGTACCGCTCGCTCGCGCGGGACGCCGGGCTTTACCTTGCCTGCCACCTCATAGCCGCGCCCACTTGCTTCCTTCACGAGCCGTTCATTGCATAGCGCCTGCAATGCGTAGCGCGCCGGCGACCGGCTGATGCCAAACGATTTCGAGACCTGCGCTTCCAGCAGCTTTTGCCCGGGCGCAAGGCGACCGTCCTCGATCATGGCCTTGAGCAGTGCATACGCGCGCTCCTGGACGGAATGCTTTTCGATGATTTCTGACATGGTCCTCAATGAGCGGCGCCTCTCCACAGGGCGAACGCCGCGGTTCTCGCAACGCTTCGATTCCGCCGCCCGCGCTTCGGGTGGCCAGTTGCGAAATGTTAGCCGATCTGATGCCACATTTCCGCTGCCCCGGGAACTACGGCTGAAAACACGACTTGACATCGCAGTTTTGGATCGATAATCTTAAAAATGTACATTGCACACTATGTACATTATAGGTGAAAACCGGAGGCAGGGATTCTTATGAAGCTGGTACGGTGGGGACAGCCGGGTGATGAAAAACCGGGCGTGCTGGATAGCGAAGGGCAGGTACGCAGCCTCGTCGGCGTCGTCGACGACTGGCACGGCGAGGCGTTGACGGAGGGTTCGCTCGCTCGCGTCGCGGCGGCCGATTTGCGTGCGCTGCCGCTCGTCGCGCGAGGCGAGCGGCTTGGGCCATGCGTCGGCGCGGTAGGGAAGCTGGTCTGCGTGGGCCTGAATTACACGGACCATGCAGCGGAAGCCGGGATGGCACTGCCGAAAGAGCCGATTCTGTTTCTGAAGGCCACGAGCTCGATCAATGGTCCTTTCGATTCTGTCGAGATCCCACGCGACGCACAGAAAGTGGACTGGGAGGTCGAACTCGGCATCGTGATCGGCAAGACCGCGCGCTATGTGGCGAAGGAAAACGCGATGTCGTACGTTGCCGGCTACTGCGTCGTGAACGACGTCTCGGAGCGCGCGTATCAACTGGAGCGCGGCGGACAGTGGGACAAGGGCAAGGCGGCGGATACGTTCGGTCCGCTGGGGCCGTGGCTTGTCACGGCGGACGAGGTGCCGGATCCGCAGGCGTTGTCGCTGTGGCTCGACGTCGACGGTGTGCGGCGTCAGGACGGCAATACGCGTGACATGATTTTCGGCGTCGCGGAGCTGGTCTCCTACATCAGCGGCTTCATGAGCCTGCAGCCCGGCGACGTGATCGCAACGGGCACGCCGGCCGGTGTTGGCATGGGCCTGAAACCGCCTGTTTATCTGCGGGCTGGACAAACGGTACGCGCCGGTATCGCCGGCCTCGGCGAGCAGCGCTCGTCCGTCGTTGCGTTCGATGCGTCATTGCAGGCGTGACATGGCCGATACCGTGACATGTGTCGGCGATCTGCAGCGGCTCGCGCGCCGGCGCGTGCCGAAGATTTTCTACGATTACGTGGACAGCGGCTCGTGGACGGAATCCACCTATCGCGCTAACGAGGTCGATCTCGGCCAACTGAAGTTCCGTCAACGTGTCGGTTGCGACGTCGACATGATCCGCACCGCTGTCACGCTGCTCGGCCGTCCGTGCAGCCTGCCCGTGGCGCTCGCGCCGACCGGCCTCGCCGGCATGATCCATGCCGACGGCGAGATTCTTGCCGCTCGCGCGGCGGCCAGATTCGGCGTGCCTTTCACGCTATCGACGGTCAGCATCTGCTCGATCGAGGACGTCGCCGAGCATGTCGAAGAGCCGTTCTGGTTCCAGCTCTACATGATGAAGGACCGCGATTTCATCGTCCGGCTGATCGAACGCGCACGCAACGCGGGCTGCTCCGCGCTCGTGCTGACGCTCGATCTGCCGCTCCAGGGGCAGCGTCACAAGGACGTGCGCAACGGCCTTTCGGTGCCGCCGAAGCTGAATCTGCGTACCCTGTCGATGATGATGGCGCATCCCGCGTGGTGTGTGCGGATGCTCGGCACGCGGCGGCGCACCTTCGGCAACATCGTTGGGCATGCCAAGGGTGTGACGGACACGTTCGCGTTCGCCGAGTGGGTGAGCCGTCAGTTCGATCGCACGGTGACGTGGGACGACATCGGCTGGATCAAGCGGCACTGGGGCGGGCGGCTGATCGTCAAGGGCATACTCGACGCGGACGACGCGCGCCGCGCGGTTGCGGCAGGCGCCGACGCGATCATCGTGTCGAATCATGGCGGACGGCAACTGGACGGCGCGCCGTCGTCGATCAGCGCGTTGCCCGCCATTGCCGCAGCCGTCGGTCAACAGACGGAGGTGCTGATGGATGGCGGTATCCGCAGCGGCCAGGACGTGCTGCGTGCGATCGCGCGGGGCGCACACGGCGTGATGATCGGCCGTGCGTTCCTGTACGGCCTCGGCGCGCTCGGCGAAGCGGGCGTTACCCGTACGCTCGAACTCATTCATAAGGAACTCGAATCAACGATGGCGTTGTGCGGCATCACCGACGTCGCCGACGTCAGCCGTGACGCCATTGTGACACCCACACCTGTCGCCGTATCCGCGCGGCCGGAGAACGCATGCCGCCGCGCTGGAGAAGGTGGTCTATCCGCTATTGCCTAGTTTGAATCAGCTATTTGTCAAGGAGACGTATGATGTTTGGTAACTATAAAATGCACGAAAACAGCGGCGTCAATCCGCCTTATTCGCCCGCGTATCCGGTCGAGTGGGAGTGCCCGCTGCGCACGCTCGAAGTCGTCACCCGCGTAGATCAGGCGAGGGTTCGCGAGTTGCTGAAGGACACGCCTTTCGAACTGGTTAACGACCGCGTCGCGTTCCGTTTCATGCTGTCGCCGGGGCATACGCTCGCGGTGCACGCGGGGGCGATGTTCGACCTGATGGTGACGGTGCCCGTGCGTTACGACGACCTGTTCACCCAGACACACATCTTCATGTATTGCAGCGACCCGATGGGGATTGCGGCGGGCCGCGAGTTGTTCGGCTACACGAAGAAGGACACCGACTACGCGTTTGACGAAACCGCGGACGGCAAGGTGAGCGGCTGGGTCCGCCGCCGCAAGGTGCCGCTCGCCGACTTTAGCTTCACGCCCGATCCGGACGCGCCGCTAGTCCTGCTCACGGACGAAGCCGAGCAGCCGGCAGGCGAGATTCACGTACGCCGTCTGCCCGACCCGTCGAAGCTGGGCATTGCCTATGCCGACGTCGTCTATCGACGCACGCCACTGCGCTATACCGAGCCGGTGCGTGGCCGGATCGACTGGACGCTGCATCAGAGCGCGTTCGATCCGATCGCGGACCTGGAGCCTGAAGTGCTGAGTGCGCACTTCATGACGTCGGACGTGTACGGCGGCGGTTTTGCCGTCGAGGATCGCCGGTTGTTGAAGCGGCTTTATCCCTGAACAGGACGAGGCAGCGACAAGCACGGCCGCCGCCTAAGTTGCGGCCCGCAGCGTGGGCGGTTAGGCGGTCGTGCTCGCGCGGCTGGGCGGTCGTGCGCGCGCGCGGCACGACGGACGACAACTTCATACACAAACGCGTTGCATTCTCAAGAAAGCATCATGTCTTGATTGAGAAGTTTTCCTAATTAAAAAATAACCGCAATCCATAGTCTGAAGAACGAAAGTTAGCCGGTGGCGACAATCCACGGCGATACGCTGAGACACCCGATTTTCAAAACGGAGGAAGACAAATGAGCACGACACGTTCGCGCTGGATGCTGATTAGCCTGCTATTTCTAGGAGGGGTTATCAGCTACCTGGACCGGGCCGCACTTTCAATCACTGCACCGCTCATCGCGAAGGAGCTACACCTTGATCCTGCCCAGCTTGGGATTGTGTTCAGCAGCTTCTTCGTTGGCTATGCGTTGTTCTGTTTCGTGGGCGGCTACTATTCCGATCGCTTCGGACCCAAACGGGTTCTCGCCGTCTCCATGCTGGTGTGGTCACTGTTCTGCGGAATGACTGCATTGACCGTTGGCATGGTGAGCCTTCTTGTCGTGCGCATCATCTTTGGCATGGGGGAGGGGCCGCTTTGTTCAAACATCAACAAGATGGTGTCCAACTGGTTTCCGCGTGAGGAGCAGGCCAGCGCCATAGGTATCGCGAACTCGGGTACTTCGCTGGGTGCCGCCCTTGCCGGACCCGCCGTCGGCTTCGCGGCCGTGAGTATAGGGTGGCGATTGTCCTTTGTCGCTATTGCCGTAGTCGGTGTTCTGTGGGTTGTCATGTGGGTTGCGCTTGCCAAAGACAGGCCTGCGGTGCCTCCGGATGTGGCGACAGGCGTCATCGATAATGACGCATCGACGGCTGTTTCGATCAGCCCCCCGGTATCTCCACTGCACACACTCCTACTTCGTCCCGCCATTCTCGCGACGGCTTTCGCATTCTTCGGCTACTCGTACATCCTGTACTTTTTCCTGTCCTGGTTTCCGAGCTATCTGACGATGGCGCATCACCTCAGCATTCAAAAAATGGCGGTGGTCAGCGTGATTCCCTGGGCTGTTGGCGCCACCGGCCTGATTGCGGGTGGGCTCCTGTCGGACTTTATCTTCCGCAAGACAGGTCGGGCCGTCTTTTCGCGCAAGGTGGTGCTGATTACCTGCCTGAGCGCAGGTGCAATCTGTGTCGGCATTACCGGGACCGTGAAGGACATGACGAGCGCGGTTTCGCTGATGGCTATCGGCGTATTCTTCATGTACGCCTCGTACAACACTTACTTTGCTCTGGTGCTGGACACGGTTGAGAAAAATCGCGTTGGAGCGGTTGGCGGATTCGTCCACCTGGTCGCGAACCTGGCCGGCATTGTTGCCCCCACGGTGACGGGCTTCCTCGTACAGTGGTCCGGCAACTTCGAGAGTGCCTTTCTGGTGACTGGAGCAATCGCCGTGTCAGGAGCAATGCTCGTCACGATTTTCGTGCGTTCTCCGGGACGTCGGGCGCTGAACCAACCGACAATTGCATAAAAGTCTCAACGCCCAGATGCTCACTCGGCCAACAGCAAGCGACTATGGCAATGGCGTCTGCGGTTTCCGGAACGGCGCATAAGCGGGCGCCATGACGAACGGGACCATCGCTCCATCCCGTCCATCCTTATCGCAACGGAGCCCTGCGTTTGCATGCGTCTGATCGTGCCATCAATGATGGTGTTCGATCTTCAACCGCTGGTCGATCTCGAAGCACCCGCGCAAAATGTGCTCGCGCATCAGATGCTCCGCGCGGCTGCTGTCGCGTGAGGCCACCGCTTCGAAGATGCGCACGTGCTCCTCGTGATATCTGCGCATCGAGGCGGTGTCCATCAGCGGTTCCGTGAAAGGCTTGTGCGGCGTGCGATGCACCATCTCGTGACTGCGCCTGAAGAGCCTGTTGGTCCACGCATCGTTAATCTGCGCGTGGAACCAGTCGCTGCGCTCGCGCATCGCTTGCACTTCTTCCTTGTCGAGCGTGCGTTCGCCGACGAGCATCCGGCCCGTCTCTGCGAGATAGGCGCGCATCGCTTCGACGTGTTCGTCGCTGAAGCCGCGCTGCGCCGCAAGCGCGCTCGCATAGCCTTCGAGCACCGCGCGCAGTTCGTATGAATCGCGCAGGTCGCGCAGGCTGAACGAACGTACGCTGAAGCCGCGATTGCGCTCATAGACGACCATGCCGCGCGTCTCCAGCGCGACCAGCGCCTCGCGAACCGGCGTGCGCGACACGTTGAACAACTCGCCGAGTTCGGCTTCCCGCAGCTTCGCGCCGGGCCTGAGCGTGCCGCTCAGAATCATCGCCTGCAAGCCGGTGACGACGGTTTCGTCTTGTGAGTTTTCGCTGCTGTCCGCAGTTTCCATGGGCGTGACGTACCGATAGTGCATCGAACGGACGAAGTATATCGAATGCGCGTTTTCAGGCCGCCGCGGCGGCGTTGGGATAGTGACACGCGACGAACGTGCCGTCACCGCGATCGGCGAGCGTCGGATCGTCGTGCACGCAGGCATGGGGCAGTGGGCCGTAGCGCGTGTCGACCGGGCGGATCGGAATCGTCGCCCGATTCGCGCTGCCGGGCCGTGCGACGAGCTCGCGCGCTCGCACGCAGCGCGGATGAAAGCGGCATCCGCCCGGAAGATTGGCGGCCGAGCCGATCTCGCCCAGCACGCGCGCACGCGGCTTCGCGCGTGCCGCGGCCGGGTTGGCGACCGGCACTGCCGCCAGCAGCGACTCGGTGTACGGATGCGCCGGCGACGCATAGAGCGAGTCGCGTGCGGCGAGTTCGACGATGCGTCCGAGATACATCACCGCGACGCGATGGCTCACATGGCGCACGACCGCCAGATCATGCGCGATGAACAGATATGCGAGTTGCCGCTCGCGCTGCAGCTTGCCGAGCAGATTGATGATCTGCGCCTGAATGGAGACATCGAGCGCGGACACGGGCTCGTCGAGCACGAGTACCTTCGGATTGAGCGCGAGCGCCCGCGCGATGCCGATGCGCTGCCGTTGCCCGCCCGAAAACTCATGCGGATAGCGCGTCGCGTGCTCGGGATTGAGGCCCACGGTGCACATCAGCTCGCGTACTTTTGCGGGACCGTCGGCATTCCACGCGCCGTGCTCCTTCATCGGCTCGGCGATGGCCGCGCCCACCGTGCGCCGCGGATCGAGCGAGCCGTACGGGTCCTGAAACACCATCTGCACCTGCGCGCGCATCGCGCGGAGTTTGCGTCCGCCGAGCGTGCCGATATCGATGCCGTCGAGAAAAATGCGTCCCGCACTCGGTTCGAGCAGACGCACGGCGAGCCGCCCGAGCGTGCTCTTGCCACTGCCGCTTTCGCCGACGAGACCGAGCGTTTCGCCGGCATCGAGATGCAGCGACACGCCGTCGACCGCCTGCACCACCGGTGTCCTGCGTTGCAAAAGCGAATGCTTCGCACCGAAGCTGCGGCTCACGGCATCGATCTGGAACAGCATCATGCGCTCCCCGTCGTGGCAAGCGAGTGCCAGAAAAAGCACGCGCTGACATGCGCGGCGTCGTCCGTTTCGACGAGCGGCGGCCGCATCGAGCCGCAGTTCGCGCGGCCGCGTCCCATCGCGCAGCGCGGCTCGAACGCACAGCCGGCGGGCAGGGCGGCGACATCGGGTGGATTGCCTTCGATCGCACGCAGCGCGCAACCCGGCTCGCCTTCGAGATCGGGAATGCTGCGAAACAGCGCCTGCGTATAAGGGTGCCGCGTCGCGCCGAACACGCGCTCCAGCGAACCGCGCTCGACGACGCGGCCCGCGTACATCACCGCGACATCCTGCGCGTAGCGCGCCACCAGCCCGAGATCGTGCGTGATGAGCACCATCGCCATGTTCGTTTCCTGCTGCAGGTCCGCGAGCAGGTCGAGGATCTGCGCCTGCACGGTGACGTCGAGCGCGGTAGTGGGTTCATCGGCGATCACGACTTTGGGGCGCAGCGCCACGGCCATCGCGATCAGCACGCGCTGGCGCATGCCGCCCGACAACTCGTGCGGATAGGCGTCGAGCCGGGCGCGCGCCTCGGGTATGCGCACGCATTCCAGCAGCCCCGCCGCCCGCGCCCGCGCCGCCGATCGGCTCACGCGCTCGTGCGCGCGCAGGAGCGTCGTCATCTGCTCGCCGATGGTGAAGACCGGATTGAGCGCGGTCATCGGATCCTGAAAGATCATCGAGATCGATGCGCCGCGCACGCGCCGCAACGCCTCGCCGGAGAGCCGGGCGATATCGACGCCATCGAGCAGCACGCGTCCGTGCGTCACGCGCCCCGGCGGCGCGACGAGCCCGAGCGCCGAAAGAAACGTCATCGACTTGCCCGAGCCGGACTCGCCGACCACGGCGAGCGTGCGCCCCGGCCGCACGCTCAGCGACACATCGTCCACCACGACTGCGCCCGGAAATACGGTGCGTATTCCGTCGAGTTCGAAAACGGCTTCCGGATCGATGCGCGTCTCGCCTGTCCGGATGCTGCCCGATGCATCGGCGGCGTCGGCAGGCGCGTGGCGTCGCGGGATCCGGAAGACGGCCGGCAGGCTGCTGTTCATAACGTCCTCGCGTCGGCGCGGCGGCGCATCTGCGGATCGAGCGTGTCGCGCAGTCCGTCGCCGAGCAGGTTGAAGGCGATGACGAGCAGCGCGATGCACGCACCCGCCGAGAGCGAGATCATCGGATGCGAGGCGAGAAAGCCCTGACCGTCGGCGATCACGTTGCCCCACGTCGGCGCGGGCGGCTGAACGCCAAGACCGAGATAGCTCAAACCGGCCTCGCCGAGCACCGCGTTCGCGGCACCGACCGTCGCGACCACGATCACGGGCGGCAGGCTGTTCGGAACCACGTGCACAAGCAGGATCTTCCAGCGCGCCATGCCGATCGACGTCGACGCCTCGATAAACATGCGCGGCCTGATCGTCAGCACGACCGCGCGCATGACGGCGGCGACGCGCGGTGCGAACGCGATGGCGATCGCCCAGATCACCGAACTCAGCGACGAGCCGCGCGCGGCCACCAGTGCGAGCGCCAGCAGAAAGCCCGGAAACGCGAGCAGGATATCGATGATCGCGACCAGCACACGCGCCAGCCAGCCGTCGAAGAACGCGGCCGCCGAGCCGAGCGCGACGCCCAGCACGATGGAAATGACCATGACCGAGAACGCGACTTGCAGCGAAATGCCCGTGCCCCAGACGAGGCGCGAGAGCACGTCGCGGCCATATTGGTCCGTGCCGAACCAGTGCGCGGCGGAAGGCGCCGCGAGCGTGTTGGTCATGTCGGCGGCGACGGGCGAGTAGGGCGCGATCCACCGCGCGCCGAGCGCGATGACGACCATCGCGGCGAGAATCACGAGCCCCGTCATGAAGCCCGGATGACGTGCATAGCGGCGCCACGAAGCGTTGCCGTTACGGTGCGCGGGGTTGAGGGAAGCGGCGGGCGAGTTCATCGGCGGGTCCTCGTTCGATCAACGCGTGCGCAGACGCGGATCGACCGCCGCGTAGAGCAGATCGAGCGCGGTGTTGACGAGCACGACGATCACCGCGAGCGCCAGTACGCCCGCCTGCACGAGCGGGTAATCGCGCGAGCTGACCGCCTTGAGAATGGTCGTGCCAATGCCCGGCCGGCTGAACACGACTTCGATCAAAATCGCGCTGCCGAGCGAATACGAGAAGGTCACGCCGATGATCGACAGCACGGGCACCAGCGCGTTTCTGAACGCGAGCCGCCAGACGATGGTGCTTTCGCGCACGCCCATCGCGCGGGCCACGCGGATGTAGTCGTGGCCGATGACTTCGAGCATTGCGGAGCGCGTGAGCCGCGCGATATACGCCGCCACCGACACGCCCAGCACGGCGGCGGGCAACACCAGATGCCGGAGCGCTTCGATAAAGCCGCCGCCGGAGCTCGAGCCGAGCGCGGGCAGCCATTTCAGATGCTGCGCGAACACGAGGATGCCCGCGAGCCCGAGCCAGAACACCGGGAATGAAATGCCCGCGAGCGCGACGAGCATCACGGCGATATCGATGAAACTGCCGTGCCGCACCGCCGTGACGATGCCGAGCGGCACGCCGACGAGCACGGCGATCGTCATGCCGGCGACCGCGAGAATCGCCGAATCGGGCAGGCTCTGCACGATCTCCAGCAGCGCCGGTCGGCCGGTGACGACCGAAGTGCCGAGATCGCCGTGCAGCACGTGCCCGATGAACAGCCCGTACTGCACGAGCAGCGAGTGATTCAGCCCGAGCTGCTCGCGCAGTGCGGCGAGCGCATCGTTGGTGGCGTAATCGCCGAGCATGTATTGCGCGGGGTCCCCCGGAATCATGCGGACCAGGAAGAACGTCACGGTGAGAATGCCGGCAAGCGTGACGACGAGGTGCAGCGTCTGTCTGGCCAGATAGCGTCCCATTGCGGGTGTCCTCTCAGGCGAGCGAGACCGGATATGAGTTCATCGTGAATAGCGAGTTCTGCACGAAGCCCTGAACCCTGTTCGAATGCGCGATGAACAGCCGGTCCGCATACAGGGGGATCAACGGAAGGTCCGTCATGCTCTTCTGCAGGATCTTCTGATACGCGACCTTGCGTGCCGCTTCGTCCTGTGCGGCTGCGGCGTTCGCAATCAGGTCGTCGACGCCGGCGTAATGCGAGGTATTGAGGCCTGGCGGAAACGATGACTTCGCGAGCATCGAGATGATCGGGTTGTCGGGATCGGGCGCGCCGACCACGCCGGTGATCGCGGTCGGGATTTTGCCGCCCGAGCGCGCCTGCAGGTACGCGCCGCGTTCGAGTACCTGGATGCGCGTCTTGATGCCGATGGCCGACAGGTCGCTCGCAATCGGCACGACGATCTTGTCGTAAGGACTGAAACCCACGCCGATGACATCCATCGAAAAATCCGTCTGCCCGGCTGCGGCGAGCAGCGCGCGCGCCTTGGCGGGATCGTAGGCGTATTTCGGTACGTCCTCGGTGTATTCGAGAAAGGCTGGCGTGAGTACGCTGTACGCCGGGCCTTTCGTGCCTTTGAAGAGACCGGCGATGATCGCGTCGCGGTTGATGCCGTACATGATTGCCTGACGCACGCGCAGGTCGTCGAGCGGTTTGTGCGTCATGTTGAGCACGAAGTTGATGGTGTGATCGGCGGGGCGGTCGTGCACCTTCACGTTCGGGTCGTCCTTCAGGCGCGCGATCACGCCCGGCTCCTGCAGCGCGAAGAAGATATCGATCTCGCCGTTGGTGAGCGCCGTGGCCGCCGCGTTCTCGTCGCGGATCACGCGGAACAGCACGCCATCGACTTTCGGCGGGCCGCCGAAATAGCTCCTGTTGGCGGAAACGCGCACTTCCTGCCCCGGCGTCCAGCTTTCGAAGACGAACGGCCCCGTGCCGACGGGATTCAGTGCGTGCTTGCGATCTCCCATCTCGGTGACGGCCTTGCGGCTCACGATCCAGCCTTGATTCAGGTTGGTGACCTTATGCATGAAGCCCGAGTTCGGCGCCTTGAGCGTGATGACGACCGTGTTTGCGTCGGGCGTATCGATCTTCGCGATGGCGGCGAGTTGCCCGACATAGTTGCTGCCGGTTTTCGGATCGAGCACGCGCTCGAAGGAGAACCGCACGTCGTCGGCGGAGAGCGCGCCGAAGTTCTTGTGCCACTGCACGTTCTTGCGCAGGTGGAACGTGTAGACCGTGCCGTTCTGCGAGACGTCCCAGCTCGAGGCAAGATCCGGGACGATCTTGTTGGTCGCCTCGTCATAGCGCGCGAGTCCGCTGTAGATATGCGTCGCGACGGTCTGGTTTTCGACCTGAAAGATATGCGCCGGATCGAGATTGGCGATGTCCGAGCCGAGGCGCACGCGCAGGAGTTTCGGCTGCCCCTGCGCCCGGGCGAGCGGCGCCACCAGATTCAGCGCGGCGGCCCCCGCGACGCCCAGGGTGAATTGACGACGGGAAAGGCTGCGGCACGAGGCTTTTGTGGTCATGGCAAACACCGGTCGGAGAGCGATCGAATCGGTCGGGAGAGCACCAGATCAGAATCGCATACAAAAATTCGCGGGGCAAGGTCTCCAAAACACCAATCTCGGGTGTCGGCATGAAGTTATTTTTGTAATTTGTACGGATATTCAATCTAATATGATGAGATGACTAATTTTTGTTCTGGTTTTATGGCTTTTATTGAAGTGGCTAACCAAATCATACAAATTCAGCGTGAGTTTTAATGTTGACATTCTGATTTTTTGCATGCAATTTTCGGTGAGAGGCCGGCGTGGTGTTCCCGATTCCCGCTGCAACTCTCACTCTCTCTCGCCGAGGTCGACATGTCGGATACGGATATCTTCGTCAAACAGAAGTTCGGGCAATCGCTCGGTTTCGGCCGCAAGACGGCCGTCCTGGTGATCGATTTCCAGGAAGGCTTCACGCGCGAGGACGGCTTCGGCGGCTACAACATCAACGACGCCATCGCGCAGACGGCGAAGCTGCTCGCCTTCGCGCGCCGGCAGGCCATGCCGGTCTCGCATGTGTACTTCGCCGCGCAGAAAGGCGGCTTCGATATCGGCACGTTCGGCGAGAAGGTACCGCGTCTGCGCGAGCTCACCGAGGACGCGCCGGACACGCGGATCGTGTCGTCGTGCAGCCCGCTCGACGGCGAATACGTATCGAGAAAGCGCCATTCGTCGGCGTTCTTCGGAACCAACTACGCGTCGTGGCTGATGGCCGCGGGCATCGACACGCTGCTGGTCACCGGCTGCACGACGAGCGGCTGCGTGCGCGCGAGCGTCGTCGATGCATCCGCGCACGGGCTGCGTCCGATCGTCGTGACCGACTGCGTGGGCGACCGCGCGCAGGCGCCGCACGAGCAGAGCCTCTTCGACATGGGCCAGAAGTATGCCGACCTCATGACTAGCGCCGACGCGATGGCCGTGCTCGCGAAGGGCAAGCAGGCGGCGCTCGCCTGAACTTTCGCTTCAACCGGTCGGGCCGCCAGCGTGCGGGACAGGAGCACGCAGGCCCGAAGCAAGCTTTTGCAATGGAGGGATCCATGTCTGATACCGCGACTGGCGTGCGCATCAAGGTCTTCTGGCAGCCCGGCTGCTCGTCGTGCCTGCGCACCAAGGAATTTTTGACGCAGCAGGGCATCGAGTACGAGTCGCGCGACGTGCACAACGATCCGCGCGCGCAGGCCGAGCTGTTCGAACTGGGCGTGCGCAGCGTGCCGGTGGTGTCGATCGGCAAGCATTACACGCTCGCGCAATCGCTCAAGGATGTCGTGAAGTTTCTCGACCTGCGCACGACGCTCGCCGATCCGTTGCCCGCCGCCGTGCTGGTGCAGCGGCTCGACCACGTGATGAGCGCCGTTTCGCGCTACGTGCATCAGTTCACGCCCGAACAGCTGAACGAGCCGTTCCGCAACCGGCGGCGCACGCCGGCGCAGCTTTGCTATCACGTGTATCGCATCGCCGGGATGGGGATGGAAGCATCGCAGGGCATCGCGCTGCGCTTCGAGAGCTTCGACGAGGTGCCGCCCGAAACATGGACGGCGGACGATATCGCGCGCTGGGGCGACGACGTGCATCACCGCTTCGATGCGTGGTGGGCTGCGGAGCAAGACCCGGACGTGAACTATACGGTTTCGACGTATTACGGCACGCGGCCGTTTCACGAAGTACTGGAGCGCACCGCATGGCACGCGACGCAACACACGCGCCAGATCATGCTGATGCTGGAGAGCCACGGCATTGCGCCTGACGGCCCGCTCACCGACGCCGATCTCGCAGGCCTACCACTGCCCGACGAAGTATGGGGATGACGTCGCAATCTTTCGAGGAGACCTATATAAAAAGGTGAGGGGGCAGTGGAAATATCTGTACCGTGCAGTTGACAACGCCGGCAACGCGATCGATTGCCCGCTGCGGGCTCATCACGCCATGCCGAGCGCGCGGCCCAACTCCGCGAGTTTTTCCGCTCGTGTGATGAATGGTCCGTCGACGAGCTTGCCGTCCACTTTGAACGCGCCGACGCCTTCGCCGAGGGCCTCTTTTGCCGCGGCGACGACGCGCAGCGCATGATCCACTTCTTCCTGGCTGGGGCGGAACGCGTCATTGGCGAGTGCGACCTGGGTTGGATGGATGCAGCTCTTGCCGGCGAAGCCCAGTGCGAACGCGGATTTCGCGTCCGCCGTGAATCCTTCGGGATCCGCAATATCGACGAAAGCGCCGTCGTAGGCTTCGATGCCGGCTTCGCCCGCCGCGAGCCGTACCTGCAAGCGGACCGTTTGCAACGCGGCGGTGTCGCGCTGCGAGATGCCAAGCGGCCCGAACAGGTCGCCGAAGCCGACCTGCAAGCCTCTTACACGCGGATGCGCGAGCGCGATCTGCGCTGCGTGACGCAATCCTCGCGGCGATTCGATGTTGGCGAGAATGCCGATCGGCGCCGCGATGCCGCGCTCGCGTTCGAGCGCATCGAGCCTCGCCGCCAGTTGGCGCACGGCGTCCGGATCTTCGACCTTCGGCAGATTCAGCATATGAAGGCCGTCTTGCGTGCACGCGGTTACGTCGTCGGCAAAGTGGGGCGTGTCGATTGCGTTGATGCGCACGATCAACGTCTTGCCGGTCGCGCTGGCCTCGGGCGTCGACAGATACTGGCGCAACGTGCCGCGTGCGCTGGCCTTGCGGCTTTCCTCGACGGCGTCCTCAAGATCGAATGAAATCGCGTCGGCAGGGCCTTGCATGGCCTTTGCGAACAGTTCGGGACGTGACGCGGGGACGAACAGCTTGCTGCGCATCAGTAGATGGCCGGCATTCGATGACATGGTTGGCTTCGCTCAAAAATTGTAGACAATTTATTTTCTGTACTCTACATTGGTACCGTGTTCCGCACAACCACGAGTGCTGTTTTCGTGCCCGGCGACCGGCGCATCGTTTTCGCGGCTGCCCCACGGCTGCTTCGGGCTGCTTCGTATTCACCGCGCAGTTGCCCGCAGTTGCCTCTTACACAGTTCAACATGACGTCTTCATCGCACGAATCCGCCGCCACGCCGGCCACCGCCGATCACTCCGCCGGACCGCTCGCCGGCATCAAGGTGCTGGATTTGAGCGCCTATATCGCGGGTCCATACGGGTGCACGCTGCTTGCAGATCAGGGCGCCGAGATCATCAAGGTCGAGCCGCCGCAAGGCGACAATTTGCGCAATTACCCCTCCACGCTGCCGCGGGAAAGCCGCGCCTTTCTCGGCGTGAATCGCGGCAAGCTCGGCATCGTGCTCGACCTGAAAACGGAAGCAGGGCACGACGCGCTGATGAAGCTCGTCGATCAGGCGGACGTGCTGGTGCATAACTTTCGCCCGGCCGTGCCGGCCAAGCTCGGCATCGCCTATGACTCGCTGCGCGAGCGCAACCCGCGTCTGATCTACTGTGCGCTCACCGGTTACGGCGATACCGGGCCGATGCGCGACAAGGCCGGCTACGACCAGGTGCTGCAATCGATGTCCGGCATCTGTTCGCTGCAAGGGGCGCCGGGCGACGCGGAGATCGTATACGGATCGGTGGTCGACTATTACGCGGCAGCGATGCTTGCCGCGAGCGTCGCTTCGGCGCTGTATGCGCGCGAACGCACCGGGCACGGACAGTATGTCGGCGTGTCGCTCCTCGCAAGCGCGCTCGCGATGCAGTCCGCGCGCTTCGTATGGGCGGACAGCGAGCCGCGCGAATGCTTTCGCGACATGCGCTCGGGCGGTATCACCGGTTTGCATCCAACGGGTGAGGGCAGCATCTATCTTTCGGCCAACACGCCGCATTTCTGGGCTGCGCTGTGCGAACTGATCGGGCGTCCGCAGCTCGCCGCCGATCCGCGTTTCGACACCGTCAGAAAGCGCGCCGAGCACGCGGACGAAATCGTGCCGGTCGTGCGCGACGCGTTACGCGCGCATTCGGCGCAGGAATGGGAGTTGATTTTCGGCGAACGGGTGCCTTGCTCGGCCGCGCGCGATATCGAGGACATGTTCGATCATCCGCAGGTACTCGCTCAAGGGCTCGTGGAAACCTACCAGCATGACAACGCCGGCCCGTATCGCGGACTCGCGCGTCCGTTTCGCTTCGGCACCGTGCCGCTTGCCGCGCAACGCGCCGCGCCGAGGCTCGGCGAGCATACCGAAGAGGTGCTCGCATCGGCCGGCATCGTTGTCAACAAGGATGCCGGGTGATGGAGCAGGTATCGATTCCGGGCACCATCCCGTATTTTCTGAAGGAACAGATTCGCCGCTCGATCATCGACGGCACGTTCCGGCCCGGCCAGCCGCTGCGCGAGCAGGATCTGGAGCGGCGCTATGGCAGCAGCCGTGGGCCGATCCGCGAGGCCTTGCGTCTGCTGGAGCAAAGCGGTCTGGTTAGCCATATTCAGCGGCGCGGCTTTCGCGTGACGTTGTACAGCGAGCGTGAAATACGCGATATGTACCTGCTGCGCGCCGAGCTGCAAAGCTACACGATGCTAAGTCTCGGCGAAATCGACGATCTGAAGCCGCTGCTGAAGGAAATGAACGAGTGTCATCAGCGCATGGCGTCGGCGTTCGAAACCCGCAATGTCGGACAGTACGTGCAGGAGATCCGCAATTTCTATGACGCCAGTTCGCGGTTTCTCGGCAACAAGCCATTGCAGGACGCGCTAAACCGGCTCTACGAAACCGCTGAGCCGCTGCGCTATAACCTGCTGTCGCGCAGGCTCGACAAGAGCCGCTCGCTGCAATACACGAAGAAGATCATGCAGGCGTTGAAGGCGCGTGATTTTTCGCAGGCGGCGGCGCTTAAGCGCGAGCATGTATTAATGAATCTGCCGAGTATCGTCGAGACCTATATGGCGGCGACCTATGAGGATACCGAAGCGAGAGCAGGCTGATTCAGGGCAAGGACGGCGACAACACATACAACGCGCCGCATGAGCAGAATGGGTACGACGAAGACCCCGATTGTCAAGAGCACCCCAGGAGACACCAGCATGCAGCAGCAAGCACAGGAGGACCAGACTCCGCACCCATCCGCAACGGATGCCAGACCGGCCAGTCAGGTCGCATGGTATCGGCAGGTCACAAGCGGCGCGTGGCGCGTGCTTGCACTCGCGGGGCTCGGCTGGCTGTTCGAGGTCTACGAGATCTTCGTGTTCTCGCTGACCGTGCCTGCCTTCATTGCGTACTTCGCATTGACGCGTGCGCAGGCGGGGGCGATTGGCAGTATCGCCGCGGCGGGATTGATCGTCGGCGGTATCGCGTTCGGCTGGGTGGCGGATCGCATTGGCCGCGTGCGCACACTGATGCTGACCATTCTCGTCTATTCGATCTTCACTGGGCTCACCGCGTTTGTGCAAGGCCCGGTTTCACTGGCGGTGCTGCGCACGCTTGCGGGCCTCGGTATGGGCGGCGCGTGGACCGCGGGTGCCGCGCTGGTCGCGGAGACATGGAAGCCCGAGCATCGCGGCAAGGGCGGTGCGATGATGCAGTTCGGCCTGCCGCTCGGCTCGCTGCTCGCGATCGGTGTGGTGGCGCTGATTTCAAACCTCTCGGGCGGCCTCGATCACGGCGGCTGGCGCTGGGTGTACGGCCTCGGTGTATTGCCGATCGTGTTGCTGTATCCGATCGCGCGCCGCACACCCGAATCGCCGGTATGGCAATCGCGCGCGCAATCCGGCGGCGAGCGCGGACAGATCGGCGATCTGTTGCGCCCTGGCAACTTCGGCGGACTCGCGAAGGCGTTCGGTTTCATCTTCTTCGTGCAGTACGTGTACTGGGCAGTTTTCACGTGGACGCCGACGTTCCTGCTGACCGTCAAGCACTTCAACTTCGTGCACAGCTTAAGCTTCACGTTCGCGCAGCAGCTCGGGTCGATCTTCGGCTTCGCGGTGTTCGCGCTGCTTGTGGATCGCATCGGCCGCAAGCCAACCTTCTCGATCTATCTGCTGATCGGCGCGATCGCGGTGTTCGCGTTCGTGACCGGCAGCGGCGAAACGACGGTGATGGTCGCGAGCTTCTTCACGGGCATGGGCATTACCGGCCTGTTCGCGGGCATGGGGCCGTTCGCCGCCGAACTGGTGCCAAAGACCAGCGCGCGCGGTTTCGCGATGGGCATTGCCTACAACGGCGGCCGCATCGGCGGCATGATCGCGCCGTATCTGATCGGCGCGTTGGCCACCTCGGCGAGCGGTTTCCGCATGGGCATGCTGACCACGCTGGTCGCGTTCCTGCTCGCGTGGGGGATGGTGCTGATCTCGCCGGAAACGCGCGGGCGGCAACTGAGCTGATGAGGCTGACCGGACGCCCGTCAGAGCGGGCGCATCAACCGGAGAAAACGTGACGATGAATCTTCAGGCATCCGAAACCATGAGTGGGTCTATCGAAGGCGCGTGCGATTGCCACCTGCACATCTACGATCCGCGCTTTCCCGAGCAGCCCGGCAACGGAGCACCGATGACCGGCATGACTGTCGACGACTATCGCTGTGTGCAGCGCAAGATCGGCACGACGCGTGCGGTGATCGTACAGGCCAAGCGCTACGGCACGGATAACGCCTGCCTCGTCGATGCCATCGCGCAGTTCGGCGGCGCGGCGCGCGGCATCGCGGTGGTCGCGCCGGATACGCCGCTTGCCGCCTTGCGTGAACTCGACGCCTGTGGCGTGCGTGGGCTGCGCTTTAGCGTCTGGAACGCGCGCGATACGGTGATGACGGTCGATATGCTCGAGCCGCTCGCGGCGCGCATCGCCGGGTTGGGCTGGCATGTGCAATTGCATATGTCCGGCGATCAGATCGTCGAGCATCGCGACGTGCTGAACCGTCTGCCATGCATGATCGTGTTCGATCATCTCGCGCGACTCGCGCCGCAGCAGGGCGCCGCGCATCCGGCATTTCGCGTCGTCGCTGATCTGCTCGCGCGCGAGCGCTGCTGGCTCAAGCTGTCCAGCGCCTATCTGAACACGCTGACCGGCGCGCCGTACGAGGACGCGACGCGGGTCGCCGAGGCCTTCGTACGCGAGGCGCCCGAGCGGCTCGTTTGGGGCAGCGATTGGCCGCATGTCACCGAGCACGGCAACGCGGATACGGTCGCGTTGCGGTCGCTGCTCGACCGCTGGGTACCCGACCGGGCGATGCGCACGCGCATTCTCGTCGACCATCCCGCGGCGCTCTACGGCTTTGCGTGAGTCCAACCGGTTGAATAGGGACAAGGAGTATTCATGGAACCGCACCAGCTTTCCGCGGCTGAAGCCGCCCGACAGATTCGTGAAGGATACCTGACCAGTGAGGCGCTGATGCGCTCGTGCCTTGAACGGGTCGACGCACGTGATCCGGTGGTCAAGGCGTGGCTCGCGATCGACCGCGAACGGGCGGTGCAGGCCGCGCGCGAGCAGGACAAACGTCGTCGCGACGGCGCGCGCGGGCTGTTGTCGGGCCTGCCGTTCGGCGTGAAGGACATGATCGATACCGCCGATCTGCCGACCACGCACAATTCGCCCGCTTTCCAGCGCAACCAGCCCGTGCATGACGCTGCCTGTGTCGCGCGTGCGCGCCATGCTGGCGCGGTGCTGCTTGGCAAGACCGATACGGTCGAATTTGCCGCGTTCGGGCGCGTCGCGGCAACCACGCATCCGCTCAATGCCGCGCATACGCCAGGCGGATCGTCGGCGGGTTCCGCCGCTGCGGTGGCCGATCTGCAGGTGCCGTTTGCGTTCGGTACGCAGACAGGCGGCTCGCTGATCCGGCCGGCGTCGTTCAACGGCGTGTATGCGTTGAAGCCGACGTGGAGCCGCGTCAGCGCCGAGGGCGTAAAGCTGCTTGCGGTCAGTCTGGATACGGTCGGCTGGTATGGCCGGAGTGTTGCCGATCTCGCGCTCGTCGCGCAGGTGTTCCGTCTGCTGCCGCCCGGTGCCGACGCCGCTCCCGAGGATGACGCGCCGTTGCGCGGACTGCGCGTCGGCATCTGCCGCTCGCCGCAATGGCCGTCGATCGAACCCGCCGGCGAGCGTGCGCTCGAAGCTGCCGCTCAACGCCTGCGTGATGCCGGTGTGACGATCGCCGATGTGACGCTGCCCGCAGCGTTCGACGACATGTCGGCCGCGCATCTGACCGTGATCGAAACCGAGGGCGCCGCCGCGTTTCTCGACCTGCTCGAAAGCCGCCGCGACAGCATGTATCCTGCGATGCTCGAACGATTGTCACCGGACCGGCTCGATAAGCCTGAGGTTCTGCGGCATGCGTATCGCGTCGCCGAACACTGCCGCGCGGAGCTGGACCGCGTGTTCGGCGATTACGACGTGCTGGTCACGCCGGCTGCGCGAGGTGAGGCGCCGCACGGCCACGCAAGCACTGGCGAAGCGGTGTTCAACGCGATGTGGTCGCTGCTGCATGTGCCTTGCCTGGCCGTGCCGTGCACGACGGGACCAAACGGTTTGCCGGTCGGTATACAGTTGATCGGTGCCGGGCATGAGGATGCGAAGCTCTTGCGCGTCGCCGCGCGGCTTGCGCCGATCATCGATGTCGAGGGAACAAGTAGGGGGAAGGGGCTTTCATAGACGCAGAATGAGCCGGAAGAATAGCGGGCAAAAACGGTTTTGTCGCGATAAGGTTGGATTGCTGGAGTGCGCGTCTTGTGAAACGGCACTGATACAGCGATGAAGTATGCACCGACGCTGCGAACGGCTCCTGGTTCTGGTCATGCGGGTCTCCCGGCTTTCCGCGCCAGCCATTTATCTGCTGTTCAGCTGCAGCAGCAACCCGTCATAGCGCGCCACGACTTCGGCGTTCGTCGACAGATAGCGCGCGATGATGCGGCGCTGACGGTCCCGATACCCTTCCCAGTCGGCATCGTGATGGCGGATCGCCTGC
>NZ_JAAGPS010000143.1:0-18508 GCF_017105025.1 Paraburkholderia sp. Ac-20336
GCGCCGCAGCCACCGTCGGCGCAAGGCGGCGGCCCGCCCTCGCACACGGGGTCGTCGCGACGCAACGCGCAGACGCTGTTCTCGCAGCTGACCGCGCCGCTCGCCGCGAAGGCCATCGAGGACACCGCGTGCTACCGCTACGGCCGCCTGTTGTCGCGCAACGAAGTCGGCTCGGACCCGAGCGAATTCGCATTGCCGGTCGAGCCGTTTCACGCGCGCAACCGGGAGCGCGCGCAACGCTTTCCGCATGCCTTGCTCGCCACGGCCACGCACGATCACAAGCGCGGCGAGGACGTGCGCGCGCGGCTCGCGGTGCTCAGCGAGATCGCCGACGAATGGAGCGCGACGTTGCGCGCGTGGTCGACCTTGAACGCGCCGCAGCGGCGCGCGCTCGACGGCACGCCGATCAGCAGCGTGAGTCGGGACACGAGCGACGCATGGGCGCCGGGCCCCGCCGCCGAGGCGATGCTGTATCAGACGCTCGTGGGCTGCTGGCCGCTTCTGCTGCGTGCCGGCGACGAAGCCGGCGTCAAGGCACTGGCCGAGCGCGTCGCGCAATGGCAGTTGAAGGCGCTGCGCGAGGCGAAACTGCAAACCAGTTGGCTCGCGCCCGACGAAGCCTACGAAGCGGGCTGCCGCGACTTCCTGTTCGACATCCTCGCGCCGCAGCGGCGCGACGGCTTCCTGAAGGAGCTGGCGGCGTTCGTCGAGCGCATCGGCCGCGCGGGCGCGCTCAACGGCTTGCAACAGACGGTGCTGCGGCTCGCGTCGCCGGGGATTCCCGATCTTTATCAAGGCACCGAGTTGTGGGACTTCAGCCTCGTCGATCCCGACAATCGGCGGCCCGTCGATTTCGCGCAGCGCGAAGCATCGCTCGCGACGGCACAGACACCGCCGTCGGAGCTTCTCGCGGATTGGCGCGACGGACGCGTGAAGCTCGCGGTAATCCAGCGTGTGCTCGCGTTGCGCACGCATCTGCCGGAATTGCTGAGCCAGGGTGCGTATCTGCCGCTCGCGGTGCGGGGCGCGCATGCGTCGAGTGTGATTGCGTTCGCGCGGCGGCATGGCAATGCGTGGGCCGTGGTGGTGGCGAGCCGGCTTGCGGCGAGGCTGCTTCGAACCGGGCGCGATACCGGCGCAGGTGACGCCGGGAGCGCTCAAGGAGATTTGCCGCTCGTCGAGCCCGAGCGATGGGCCGATACGGCCATCGAGATGCCGTCCGATCTGTCGGCGCGCGCGCTGTTCGACTGGCTGAGTCCGGCCGCGCCGAAGGTCGACGAGAATGGTTTGCTGTATCTGCGCGATGCGTTGGCGGCGATGCCGGTGGCGGTGCTGGTCGAGGACGGCGTGCCGCGGAGTTGAGGGCGGCTTTTGCTGGTAGGTTGAAGTGCACTCCCAGGCTTGGACTTAACCTTGAGCGCCGGCTTTGAACGACCGCTCAACCGCCTTCGTCGTCGAACATCTTCGGATACACGCGCACGAGCACGATGCGTGGGCCCTTCATCTTCTTGATGACCACGTCGAAGTCTTCGAACTCGATGCGCTGCCCCTCGCTCGGCAGATCGTTGAGCGCCTGGATCACGAGACCGCCGACCGATTCCGCCCGGCCCTCGTCGATATCGATACCAAGCGCGCGTTCGAGCGACACCACCGGCAAGCTGCCTTTGCCCATCAGCGTGCCGTCGTCCATGCGAGTCCAGTCGGCATCGCCCTGACGGAATTCGTCGTGAATCTGCCCCACCAGCGCGCCGAGCAGATTGTCGAGCGTGAGAAAGCCGATCGGCTTCGCATGCTTGTAGCCGACCAGCGCAAAGTGCGGCGCGCCCTTGCGGAAGCGGCGGAACAGTTCGAGCGCCGGCAGATCGGGCCGCACGCATTGCACCGGGCGCACGTAGCGGCCGAGATCGTCGAGCGTGCTGCCGGCCTGGCGCGCGAGCAGCAGGTCCTTCAGGTGAATCATGCCGGCGACGCGCTCGCCCGAGGCATCCTCGAATAGCGGATAGCGGCTGAAGCGATGCTGCGCGACCACCTGCATGTTGTCGCGCAAGGGCAGATCGCGCCGCAGGCTGACCATTTCATGCGCCGGCCTCATCAGGTCCGACACGGTCATGCGCGAAAAATCGAGCGAATGCGCAATCGTGTTCCATTCGTCCTGGCTGTAGGCGCCATCGGTCGCCACGCGTCCGCTCGCGACCTGTGCGCGGCGACCGCGCAAAATCAGCTTGAGTTCGTCGGTCGAGTAATGGGAATCGTGACCGTGACCGGTATCGAGCCCCGCTGCCTTCAGTACCGTGTTCGCGCTCGTATTGAGCACCCAGATGGCCGGATACATCACCCAGTAAAAACCGTACAGCGGCATCGCGGCCCATAGCGACACCTTCTCCGCTTCGCGGATCGCGAGCGACTTCGGCGCGAGTTCGCCGACGACGATATGCAGGAACGAGATGCACGAGAACGCGAAGAACAGCGAAATGCCGTGGATCAGCTGTTCCGATTCGACGCCGATCACCTTGAAGAGCGGCGTCAGCAGTTGCGCGAACGCGGGCTCGCCGATCCAGCCAAGCCCGAGCGAGGCGAGCGTGATGCCGAGCTGACACGCCGAGAGATAGGCGTCGAGCTGTCCATGCACTTTCGCGAGCAGGCGCCCACGCATGCCGTGCTGGGCCGCGAGGCTTTGCACGCGCGTCTGCCGCAGTTTCACCAGACCGAATTCAGCGGCGACGAAAAAGCCGTTGAGGGCAACGAGAAACAATGCGCCGATAAGGGCAACGACCTGGATCAAAGCGAGGGGCTCCGGCAACAAAAGTTGTCAGTATAGAGGGTGAAAGCTCGGTGAAAAGTTAAGCGCGCTTATTTGCACGTACTCGTGTTTGCCGGCGGCTGCCTGTTGCCTGCGCCTGCTTGCGTGCCCGGCATGCCGGCACCCCGTGCTCAATCGTATTCATTCGTGCCCGTTCGTATTCACTTCGGTACGCTCGCGCTGAACGGCACGCGCAGCGTGAGCGTGGCAACGCCGTTGCCATCGCCGTCCACCGCGTCGCTTTGCTCGAAGCTGCCGCCGTGTGCTTCCGCGACGCGCTTGCACAGCGCGAACACCCATGCAATGCGTTTCGCTTCGCGCGGCTCGCCTGCCTGCTTGCGCGCAAACGCTTCCAGCAGGTGGGGCAACGCGGCATCGTTCAGCGCGGCCTGGTTCGGCTCGTACACCACGCTCGCGTGCCACGCGCCCGCGTCCGCGCGCGTGCTCAGCGCGACCTCGGCACCCGGCGCGCCCGCTTCGACCGCAAACGTGAGCATCAGCCACAAGGCCGCGGCCAGCCGCTCGCGGTCGCCGTTCAATTGCTCGGTGGCAAGCTGCGAGTCGAGCCGGATCTCGACGCCGCGCGCGCGAGCGAGGCCGGTGCGGACCTCGGCGATGGTTTCGTCGAGCAGCGGATGCAGAGAAAACGGCGCATACGCGAGCGCGAGCGACTTCGTTTCGGCGCGCGTCGCATCGACCACCGTTTCGAGCAGCTTGACCTGCTGATCGACGCCGCTGCGAATGCCGGCAATCGCGCGCTGCGAGTTCGGGTCGCTCGCATCGAGCTTGCGCTCGAGCACGTAGGCCCAGCTATGGATCGCATTCAACGGACCACGCAGATCGTGCGACACCAGCGACAGCACATGATCGCGCATGAACAACGCGGTTTGCGCGCGCAGATGCGCACTGCGTTCGGAAATGGCAAAGCCGGCAGGCGCGGACTGTACGTCAGCCGCTCCGGTTGAAGACGTTGTCACGATCGAGCTCTCTCAGGCAATGGCGGTGATTGAAGGAATGTCCCATTATAGGCAAGCGGTCCGGGCCGACCAGCCTGGCCGAACGGCTAATGGCGCGCAATCCGCGTGCCACCTGCAATGCCCGGCAAGACTCGGCGATGCGGCTCAACACGCCTACAATGTCGGTTTTACGTTTTGATGAGAGGAGCGACGCATGTCGACTGTGACGACCGAATCCGGCCTGAAGTACGAAGACCTCGTGGAAGGCGCCGGCGCCGAAGCGGTAGCCGGCAAGACCGTGACCGTACACTACACGGGCTGGCTGACCGACGGCCAGAAGTTCGATTCGAGCAAAGACCGCAATGACCCGTTCGCATTCGTGCTGGGCGGCGGCATGGTCATCAAGGGCTGGGACGAAGGCGTGCAAGGCATGAAGGTCGGCGGCAAGCGCAAGCTGACCATTCCGCCGCAACTCGGCTACGGCGTGCGCGGCGCGGGCGGCGTGATTCCGCCGAACGCAACGCTCGTGTTCGAAGTCGAGCTGCTCGAAGTCTGAGTCGGCCCTCGGGTCCATTCCGGCTACACCCAGGCTGTTTTTCATGAGCCACGCCGCCGTCACCGCCCCTAACGTTTCGTTGCGCCGCTACGGCGCGATCGAAGCGTCGGACGTGCACGACTTTCATCAGGTCGTGCTCGGGCTCGACGGCGCGATGGTGATGGCGGTAGACGGCGTCGCGCAGCAGATCGACGCCGGTTCCGCATGGCTGATTCCGGCCGGCGCGCGGCACGATTACGCGGGTGTCGGCGAAAACCGGCAACTGGTGCTGGATTTGCCGGTTGCGTCGCTGGCCGTGCCCGAGCGGCTGTTCGAGCGCCCTCGGGCCGTTACGGTGGATGCGTCGCTCGCGCAACTCGTGCATCGGATCGCCGCGCATGCAACAGGGGGCGCGGTCGACGCGCAAGGCGACGCCCTCAACCGCCGCTTCCATTGGGACGCCGCCGCGCGTCTCGGCGCGGCGCTTATCGCCGACGCCGGCACGCTTGCGGGCGCGCGGGCCGCAGGCGCCGGCCTCGATTTCGCGCGCATCGACCGCTGGCTGCGCGCGCATCTCTCTGAGCCATTGCGTATCGCCGATCTCGCCGCGCATTGCGGCTTCGGCATGCGCCGTTTTCACCAGCTTTTTATTGACGCATTCGGCGAAACGCCGCATCGCTATTTGCAGCGGCTGCGGCTCGACACGTCGCTCACGCTGCTCGCGGACCCGCGTCTTTCATTGACGGAAATCGCGCTCGACATCGGCTTCGCCGATCAGAGCGCTTACACGCACGCGTTCACGCGGCGCTTCGGGCTCGCGCCCGGACAGTGGCGGGCGCTGCGTCATTGATGAGGCGAGAGGCTGCATGAGCCGGTATGGCCCGCACCAGTTCTGCTGGCTGGCACTTTCCCCCGCTTACCCCGCCAGCCCGCGCTCCAGATCGGCGCGAATATCGCCCGCGTTTTCGAGCCCCACCGCAAGCCGGATCAGACCTTCGCTAACGCCCGCCGCCGCGCGCGCTTCCGGCGTGATACGGCCGTGCGTGGTCGTCGCCGGATGCGTGATCGTGGTGCGCGTGTCGCCGAGGTTGCCGGTGATCGAGCAAACCTTCGTGCTGTCGATCACGCGCCATGCATTGGCGCGCATCTGCTCGGGCGTGTCGCCCTTCAGCTCGAACGACACAATCGCGCCGCCCGACTTCTGCTGACGCATCGCGAGCGCATGCTGCGGATGCGATTCGAGCCCCGGATAGAACACGCGATTCACAGCCGGATGCGAATCGAGCCAGCGCGCGATTTCGAGCGCATTCGCCGACTGCTTTTCGACGCGCAGCGACAGCGTTTCCATGCCCTTCAACAGCACCCACGCGTTGAACGCCGACAGCGTCGGCCCGGCGCTGCGCACGAACGGAAACACCTTCTCCATGATGAATTTCTTCGAGCCGACCAGCGCGCCGCCGAGCACGCGGCCCTGGCCGTCGAGAAACTTGGTGGCCGAATGCATGACGACGTCCGCGCCGAGCTTCAGCGGCTGCTGCAAGGCCGGGCTGCAGAAACAGTTATCGACGACGAACAGCGCATTGGCCGCCCGGGCGATCGTGCTGATCGCCTCGATATCGGAGACTTCGGTCAGCGGGTTCGACGGCGTTTCGAGGAAGAACATCTTCGTCTCGGGACGCACGGCGTTTTTCCATGCGTCGAGATCGGTCGGATCGACGAACGTGGTCGTAATGCCGAACTTGCTGAAGATCTGCGAGAACATGCCGAGCGTCGAGCCGAACAGCGCCTGCGAGCTCACGAGGTGGTCGCCCGCCTGCAACGTCGACATCACGACCGACATGATCGCGGCCATGCCCGACGCCGTCGCGATACAGGCCTCGCCGCCTTCGAGCGCGGCCAGGCGGTCCTGGAACATCGAGACGGTCGGGTTCGTGAAGCGCGAGTACGTGAAATAGTCTTCGGAGTTCTTGAAGCGCTCGGCGGCATCCGCGGCGCTCGCGAACACGAAGCTCGAGGTCAGGAAAATCGCTTCCGAATGCTCGTTGAAGTCGCTGCGCGCGGTGCCCGAGCGGACGGCCAGCGTATCGAAGTCGAAGTTCAGGGAGTCGTCCATGTTGGTTCTGGTTTCCAAGGTTCCATGGCTGCGTGCGGTGCGCATCGGAGACAGCGCGACGCCGTACGGCAGCAACAAAAAAGCCCGCTTTTGCGTCGGCATAAGCGGGCTTCATGTGCGGGGAAGCAGGAGCTAGGGCGGATGATTGCGGCTTTCCGCCTTTCGCTTTAGCTGTTTCGGGTTGCCCCGCGTCCGCAAGCTGAGATCAAATCGACGCAAGCCGTCATGCTAACACGCTCGCGCCGCGGTGTGCGCTCAGCCTACCGACAGCTGCAGATGCAGCTGCGAACGCGCCGGGCCGCCGCCGTCGATCGCCTCGCTCGCGGCGTCGCGATCCGATTGCGACGACGGCTCAAGACGCGCGCTTTCGATGCGATCGAGGTACTCGGTCGTGATGTCGCCGGTCACGTAGTGGCCGTCGAAGCACGATGCCTCGAACTCCTTCAGCGCCGGGTTGATGTCGCGCACCGCCTGCTTGAGCGCATCGACGTCCTGGTACACGAGGTGGTCCGCGCCGATCATGCGCGCGACTTCCTCGTCCGTGCGGCCATGCGCGACGAGTTCGCCGCGCGTCGGCATGTCGATGCCGTAGACGTTCGGGAATTTCACGGGCGGCGCCGCCGAGGCGAAAATCACCTTGTTCGCGCCCGCGTCGCGCGCCATCTGCACGATTTCGTGCGAGGTGGTGCCGCGCACGATCGAGTCGTCGACGATCAGCACGTTCTTGCCCTTGAACTCGATGTTCATCGCGTTGAGCTTCTGGCGCACCGACTTCTTGCGCACCGCCTGGCCCGGCATGATGAAGGTGCGGCCCACGTAGCGGTTCTTGAAGAAGCCTTCGCGATACTCGACGCCGAGCTTCTTCGCGACCTGCATCGCGGCCGGGCGCGACGAGTCGGGAATCGGCATCACGACGTCGATCGCGACGTCGGGCAGCTCGCGGCGGACTTTCTCGGCGAGGTAGTCGCCCATGCGCAGACGCACGTTGTAGACCGGCACGCCGTCGAGCACCGAGTCCGGACGCGCGAGATACACGAGTTCGAAGATGCACGGGTTCAGGCTCGGAGCCGTCGCGCATTGCTGCGCATGCAACTGGCCGTCGGCGTCGATGAAAATGGCTTCGCCCGGCGCGACGTCGCGCACGAATTCGAAGCCGATGCCTTCGATCGCCACCGATTCCGACGCCAGCATCCACTCGACGCCCTGCGCCGTTTCCTGCTTGCCGATGCACAGCGGGCGAATGCCGAACGGGTCGCGGAAACCGAGCAGGCCGTAACCGGCGATCAGCGAGACGATCGCGTACGAGCCGCGCACACGGCGATGCACGCCCGACACCGCCTTGAACAGCGCGGCCGGATCGAGCTGCAGGCCCGAGCTCGACAGCTGCAATTCGTGCGCGAGCACGTTGAGCAGCACTTCGGTGTCGGAATTGGTGTTCACATGGCGCCGATCGATGCGGAACATCTCGTCTTTCAGCTGCTGCCAGTTGGTCAGATTGCCGTTGTGCGCGAGGATGATGCCGAACGGCGCGTTCACGTAGAACGGCTGGGCTTCTTCTTCGCTCGACGCCGAACCGGCCGTCGGGTAGCGGACCTGGCCGATGCCGGTCGTGCCGGGCAGGCTGCGCATGTTGCGCGTGCGGAACACGTCGCGCACCATGCCGTTGGCCTTGTGCATGTGGAAATTGCTGCCGTTCGCGGTTGCGATGCCGGCGGCGTCCTGACCGCGGTGCTGCAGCAGCAGCAGGCTGTCATAGATGAGCTGGTTGACCGGAGAATGGGAAACTACGCCTACGATGCCGCACATGGCATGTCCTTCAAAGGTACGAAATTCATGATGGCGCCCGGTGCCTGCGACGGCGTACGCGCGATGCCGCGACGGTACGCGCTACGGCGTCAAGGCAGCCGGCGGGTGCCGGGGTCCTGTCCTGCATTGCTCTGGGCGCCCGGATCGTCCACGTGGACGTAAGCGGCGAGCGCCTCGGGAAGCAGCGATTTCAGAGCGAGCACGCCTTCTGCCGCATAGGGGCGAAGCAGCGCGTTGCGCCAGAATTCCTGTTTGGGCAGTTCGGTCAAGCCTGCGAGGGCGACCAGAATCAGCACCAGAACGACCCCGCGCACGAGGCCAAACATCAAACCGAGCGAGCGGTCCGCGCCGCCGAGGCCCGTGACCTGCACGAGACGGCTGAGCAGCGCGCTCACCACGCTCGACACCAGCACCACGCCGATCACCACGAGCGAGAAAGCCAGCAGCCACTGGGTCAGCGCGCCCCCCGGCCAGTTGGACGGGATATAAGGGACCACGTAGCCGACGAACTCGCAAGCCAGGAAAAACGCCGCGACCCAGCCGATCAAACCGAATACTTCCGACAGCAAACCGCGCCAGGCGCCACGCAGCGCCGACAAGCCGATCACCGCCATTACAGCGTAGTCGAAGGCAGTGAACATCGCTGGCTTACTGAGCGGCACCGCTGTTCGAGCCCGCCATCAGACCGGCCCCGCGAACCTTCGCGATCGCTTCGGTGGCTGCGGCGCGGTCGGCGAACGGACCGGCGCGCAACAGCGCCATGGTCGAGCCGTCTGCCTGCTTGCGATGTTCGATATATGCGGGTACGCCGGCCGCTTTCAACTTCGAGACCCAATTGCGCGCGTTCGTTTCGTTCGCGAAGGCGCCGAGCTGGACCGCGAAACGGCTGCCGGGCGGCGATGCCGGCGTGCCGGAATTGGCGTCGGCGCTGGCGGCGGCCGTGTTCGTGTCGTCGTCGGTCGACGTAGCGGCGGTGGCCGGTGCCTTGGTCGGCTTCGCGGGAGCGGTGTTGGCGGCGAGCGCCGGCGCCTGCGGTTTCGCGGCGGGCTTGGCCGCAGCAGTTGCGCTCGTGGCCGGCTTCGCGTCCTGCTTCGCGGTGCTCGTGCCCGACTGTGCCGGCTTCGTGGCGGCCGGCGCCGTGGCGGCGGTCGTTGCCGGCGCAAGGCCGGAAGCGGAGAGACCCGCGTCGGCGGCAGGCGGATTATCTGGCGCGACGCCGGCCTGCACGTCTTCGCTGGCGGTGGATTTGGCGAGCTTCGGCGCGGGCCGGCTCGGAATGTCGATGGAGATGTCGTCGGTGACGGGCTTCGGGTGTGAGTCGAGCACCATCGGCAGGATAATCACCGCCGCGACGACCAGCGCGATCGCGCCGACAAGCCGGCGCCGCGCACGCTGCTTTTCCGGCAGCGTAGGGTCGAGCAGCATGGCATCGGCATCGACGGAGCGCTCGGTGCGACGGGTGCGCCGCTCGACGCGCTCACCCCGGGCGGCCCGATTGGAACTGGTGTTTGCGCCGCGCCGGCTGGGCGCGTCGTCTTTCTTGCCGAACGAGAAAATTCCCATGAATCGCTTGGTTCGAGCCTGGCGCCCGCTCAGTGTTGCTGCGATTTCCGGTAGGCCATCACACCTGCTACCGTATAGAAACTGCCGAAAACCACGATTCTATCATTCTCCGACGCACGTTTTAGCGCGTCCTGGAAAGCTTCTGCCGGACTCGCGTAACGCGTCACGCTGCTGTCGGCGCCCCCACCCTCGCTCACGCCCTGCTCGCGCAATGCCGTTTCGAGCTCCTGCGCCGACGCCGCCCGCGGGGTCGGCAGATCGGTCACGCACCAGTGATCGATCTCGCCCTTCAGGTGATTGAGCACGCCGGCGATGTCCTTGTCGCGCATCGCGCCGAACACCGCGTACGTGTACGGGAAAAAGCCCATGTTGCCGAGGTTTTGCGCGAGCACCGCAGCCGCATGCGGATTGTGGCCGACGTCGAGCACGATGGACGGCTTGCCTGGCAGCACCTGGAAACGCCCCGGCAGATCGACGTTGGCGATGCCGAGCCGGATGTCCTGCGCCGACACCGGCAGGCGGTCGCGCAATGCTTCGAGCACGGCCAGCGCCGCCGATGTGTTGATCAGCTGATTCGCGCCGCGCAGCGACGGATAAGCAAGCGCCGAGCGCCGCAGCGTCGGGCCGACATAGCTCCACTGTTGGCGCTCGCTGCCCGCCTGGCCTTCGTAACGGAAATCGCGGCCGAATAGCCACAGCTCGGCGCCGATTTTTTCCGCGTGATCGATCAGCGATTGCGGCGGCACCGGGTCCGCGCAGATCGCCGGCTTGCCCGGACGGAAAATGCCGGCTTTTTCGAAGGCGATTTTCTCGCGCGTATCGCCGAGATAATCCATGTGATCGAGATCGATGCTCGTGATGATCGCGCAGTCCGTGTCCAGAATATTGACGGCGTCGAGACGGCCACCCAGACCGACTTCGAAGATCACCGCATCGAGCCCGCGCGACGCGAACAGGCTCATGATCGCGAGCGTCGTAAATTCGAAATAAGTCAGCGTGACGGGCTCGGCAAGGCTCAGGCGCGCGGCTTCGACGGTTTCGAAGTGCGGCAGCAGGTCCGCGTCGCTCGCCATCTCGCCGTTGATTCGTGCCCGCTCGTTGAACGACAGCAGATGCGGCGACGTGTGGCAGCCGACCGTGAAGCCCGCGCGCAACAGAATGGCTTCCATGATCGCGCAGGTCGAGCCTTTGCCATTCGTGCCGCCGACCGTGATGATCGGGCAGGAGAACGACAACTGCATTGCGTCACGCACCTTGGAGATGCGGCCCAAACCCATGTCGATGCCGACCGGATGCGCGGATTCAAGGTGCGTGAGCCACGCGTCGAGGGTGGGGAATGTCGTCATCGGGTGAATCTTGAGTGAGTCGAGAGTCTTCGCGGGTGGTTCGCGGGTTCGTTCGCGAGTTTTCGGTCCGGCAGTGCTAGTGGCAACGCTATGAATAGGCGCGGGCCCGGCGGTTCAGGTCGAGCCGACACGCGCGCCAGCGCGGTTTATGCGCACAAAGAAAGCCGCGCAGCCTCTTTCGTTGCGGCTTCCGCCAGAGGCAATCGCCGTCGCATTGCAAGAGACCGCAATTATCCCGGAAATGACAGCGCGCCGCTTGATTGCTCACGCGGCGCGCTCTTTTTGACGATTTCTCTGACCGCCGCCGCGTGTTTTTCGCGGCGAAGCGGCAGAGCAAATTGCTGTACGACGTGCGGTACGGCCGGCTTTACGCCACGGCATCCGCCGGCTGATGGCTCAGCAACGCCAGCAATTGCGCGATTTCCTCGCGCAGCTTGCGACGGTCGACGATCATGTCGATCGCGCCCTTCTGCAGCAGGAACTCGGCGCGCTGGAAACCTTCCGGCAGCTTTTCACGCACGGTCTGTTCGATCACGCGCGGGCCGGCAAAGCCGATCAGCGCCTTCGGCTCGGCGATCACGACGTCGCCGAGGAACGCGAAGCTCGCGGACACGCCGCCCATCGTCGGATCGGTCAGTACGGAGATGAACGGCAGCTTCGCTTCGGCGAGCTTCGTGAGCATCGCCGTGGTTTTCGCCATCTGCATCAGCGACAGCAGGCTTTCCTGCATCCGCGCGCCGCCCGAAGCGGTAAAGCAGATGAACGGCACCTTCTGTTCGAGCGCGTTCTGTGCGCCGCGCGCAAAGCGCTCGCCGACCACCGAACCCATCGAGCCGCCCATGAACGAGAACTCGAAGCATGCGACCACGACCGGCAGCGTGTGAATCGCGCCGCCCATCACGACCATGGCGTCGGTTTCGTCGGTTTCGTCCATCGCCTCTTTAAGGCGATCCGGGTACTTGCGGCTGTCCTTGAACTTGAGCGCGTCGACCGGAACGATTTCCTGGCCGATTTCGTAGCGGCCTTCCGGATCGAGCAGGCCGTCGAGCCGCTCACGCGCGCCGATACGCATGTGATGGTCGCACTTCGGGCAAACATGCAGATTGGCCTCGACGTCGTTGCGATACAGCACGGCTTCGCACGAAGGGCACTTGATCCACAGGCCTTCCGGAATCCCCTTGCGGTTCTTCGGGTCGGTTTGTTTGATTTTCGGCGGCAGCAGCTTATCGAGCCAGCTCATAGGGAATCCTTCTGGGTCACGGTTGCGCGAACGGCGGGACGAACCCGCCGCTCACGTGACAGCGACAAAAATAACTGTTATCGGGCAGTCGCGGCGCTATCGAGCGCCTCGCGCACTTCGGCGATGAAACGCGTCAGCGTCTCGGCAGCGGCGTCGGGCGCTGCCTGTTCGAGCAATTGAACGATACGGCTGCCGATCACGACGGCGTCGGCCACACCGGCCACCGCGCGCGCTGCTTGCGCGTCGCGAATGCCGAAACCGACGCCCACCGGCAGGGGGACGCGCGACTTGATGGCCGGGATTTTACTCGCGATGCTGGAAACGTCCAGATTCGCCGCGCCGGTCACCCCTTTCAGCGACACATAGTAGACGTAGCCGCTGGCGATCCGGCCGACCTCGGCGATACGCTCGTCAGTTGAGGTCGGGGCAAGCAGAAATATCGGATCGATGCCGGCAGATCGCATCTGTTCGGCGAAATCAACGCATTCCTCGGGCGGATAATCGACCACCAGCACGCCATCGACACCGGCTTCATTGGCCGCCTTCGCGAACGCTTCGGCGCCCATCCGCTCGATCGGATTTGCGTAGCCCATCAGAACGACCGGCGTCTTGTCGTCGGTTTCGCGGAAGCGCTTGACGTCGGCGAACACCTGGCGCAGCGTCACGCCGCGCTCCAGCGCGCGCTCGGACGACCGCTGGATCACGGGACCATCGGCCATCGGGTCGGAAAACGGCACGCCAAGCTCGATGACATCGGCACCGCCGGCCACGAGCGCATGCATGAATTCGACGGTGCGAGCCGGGTCCGGGTCGCCGGCCGTGATGAACGGGATCAAGCCCTTCTTACCCTGGGCGGACAGCGCGGCAAACGTGTTCTTGATACGGGACATGGAAATATTCTCGGATTAGGGCTACTGCATGCTCGTTACAGTGTATTTGCCGCATGTTCGCGGCAACTGTCACGCTTTTCACTGCACTTCGGTCGGCGGCTGCACTTTCGGCCTGGCTCTGGCCCGACGCGGCACAGGTGGCGAAGCGGCGGCGCTCACGCGCTCGCGCGCTATCGCGCAGTAGCTTTCATTGATCTCATAGCCGACGAATTCGCGCTGATGACGAACGCAAGCGACCGCGGTGGTGCCGCTGCCCATGAACGGGTCGAGCACCCGGCCGCCTTTCGGGCAGCTGGACAGCACCATCCGCTCGACGATTTCCAGAGGTTTCTGGGTCGGGTGCGCCACACGTTCGGCATGCTGCCGATGCAGGCGCGAGACCGACCAGACATCCTTGGGATTATAGCCAAGCTCCAACCACTTGCTTCCTTCGAACAACTTACGCGAACGCGCCTTCTTCGTGGCTGCATCGTACGGGATGCGGACGGGATCGAGATCGAAGAAATAGTCCTTCGACACCGCGAAGAAACCGATGTTGTCGTGCACCGACGTGAAGCGGCGCGTGGTGCCGCCCATGCTCGGCACGCGCCGGTCCCAGATGATTTCGTTGATCATCACGAGTTTTGTCTTCAGAAAGCTGAAGATTTCCGGCGCGTACTGCCAGGTGCAGAAAATATAGAGCGAACCCGACGGCTTGAGCTTCGGTACCGCAAGCTCGAGCCAGCCGCGCGTCCAGACGAGAAAGTCCTCGCCCGTACGCATGTCGGAATCGTTGCCGTAGTCCTTGCCCAGCCCATAAGGCGGATCGCAGACGATCAGGTCGATCGACCCGTCGGGAATGTTCGCTACGTCGGTCAGAAAATCGCGGTTCAACAGCTGCATACCGGCCGGCACCTGCGCCAGCAGCGGCGCCGATGCCGCGGCCGCCGTTACCCCGGCGGCCGGATTCGTGATTTCAAGCGCCGGCTGCGGCTCGTCGAACTCGTCGCGCATCGTCGCGGCTCAGAACTGGATGCCCGATCGCTCGGCGACCGTGTGCATGTCCTTGTCGCCGCGGCCCGACAGGTTGACCAGCAGGACCTTGTCCTTCGGCAGCGTCGGCGCGAGCTTCATCGCGTAAGCGAGCGCGTGGCTCGACTCGAGCGCGGGGATGATGCCCTCGATGCGGCAGCAATCGTGGAATGCCTTGAGCGCTTCTTCGTCGGTGATAGCGACATATTGCGCGCGATTGCTGTCTTTTAGCCACGCATGCTCGGGACCCACACCCGGATAGTCGAGACCGGCCGACACCGAATGCGTCTCGATAATCTGGCCGTCTTCGTCCTGCAGCAAGTACGTGCGGTTGCCGTGCAGCACGCCGGGGCTGCCGCCGATCAGCGAGGCTGCGTGGCGGCCCGTTTCGAGGCCGTCGCCGGCTGCTTCGACGCCGATCAATTGCACGGAAGTGTCGTCGATATAGGGGTAAAAGATACCCATCGCATTCGAACCGCCGCCAATGCACGCGATCACAGCATCCGGCTGACGGCCGGCCAGTTCCGGCATCTGCACGCGGCATTCGTCGCCGATCACGCGCTGGAAGTCGCGCACCATCATCGGATACGGATGCGGACCCGCGACCGTGCCGATGATGTAGAACGTGTTTTCGACGTTGGTGACCCAGTCGCGCATCGCTTCGTTCAGCGCGTCCTTGAGCGTACGGGAGCCCGATTCCACCGGCACGACCGTCGCGCCGAGCAGTTTCATGCGGTACACGTTGGCAGCCTGGCGACGCACGTCTTCGGCGCCCATGTAGACCACGCACTCCATGCCGAAACGCGCGCAGATCGTCGCCGTGGCCACGCCGTGCTGGCCGGCACCGGTTTCGGCAATCACGCGCGGCTTGCCCATGCGCTTGGCGAGCAGCGCCTGGCCGATCACGTTGTTGATCTTGTGCGCGCCGGTATGGTTGAGGTCTTCACGCTTCAGATAAACCTGCGCGCCGCCGAGCAGTTCGCTCCAGCGCTGGGCGTGATAAATCGGCGAAGGACGACCCACGAAATACTTGAGTTCGCGCTCGTATTCGGCGACGAACTCCGGGTCTTTCTGATATTTCTCGTAGGCTTCACGCAGCTCGTTGAGTGCGGAAAACAGCGTTTCGGCGACGAACACACCGCCAAATTGGCCGAAATGGCCTCTTTCGTCAGGCAAGTTGTACATGGTGATCACTCTTCTCAGAATGGCTCGCGGCTTTCATGCGAGAGAGCCGCGAACCTGAATCATTCGGCGTCCGCGGTGCGCACCGCGCGTACGAACGCCGCCATCCGGGCGTGATCTTTCACGCCCCTGGCGCCCGCGACTTCGATGCCGCTCGAGACATCGACCGCGTATGGGCGCACGCGATGGATCGCATCACTGACGTTTTGCGCGTTCAACCCACCACTCAAAACGGCCCGATGCGCGAGCTCTGCTGGAATAAGTGACCAATCGAAAACCTTCCCGCCGCCGCCATAGCCTTCGACATGCGTGTCGAATAGAAGGCCACTGGCTGCTGAATAGTTAAGTGCCGATTTTACCAAATCGGCCGGTTGAGTATCCGCCGCAATTCGCAGCGCGCGCAACCAAGGCAAACCCGCAATGCTGGCAAGGGTTTCGCACTGCGCCGGGGTCTCGTCGCCGTGAAATTGCAGCAGCGTGAGATTGACGTTGCTCGCGACTTCGCGCATCCAGTCCGGCGTCGCATTGACGAACAGGCCGACGACCGACACGAACGGCGGCACGTCGTGCACGAGCTCGACCGCCTGAGCGACGCTCACCGAACGCGGGCTCGGCGGGTAGAAAACGAGGCCGATCGCGTCGGCGCCGAGATCGATCGCATGGGCGACGTCCTCGGGCCTGGACAGCCCGCACAGCTTGATGCGCGTGCGATGCGGCACGCCTGGCGAGTCGCCTGCACCGGCTTGGTTCGCGGGTTGCTCGACTGCTTTCAGGTTTTCGGTTGTTCGGTCCATACGCTGCTCCACGGCACGCTGCCGGTTACCGGCGCGGGCACGGCGAATTGTTCAGGATAGCCCACCTGCGCGAGATACAGGCCGTCCGGCATGAAGGTCGGCGCCGCGCAATCGCGGCTGCGGCTCGCGAGCACGTCGGCCATCCAGCCGGCAGGCCGGCGTCCGCTGCCGATTTCAATCAGACAGCCCATCACGTTGCGCACCATGTGGTGCAGGAACGCGTTCGCGCGGAAGCGGAAATGCACGAAGTTACCGTGCTGTTTCACGTCGATCTGGTACAGATGCTTGAACGGCGTCTTCGACTGACATTGCGACGAACGGAACGCCGAAAAATCGTGCTCGCCGATCAGGTGCACGGCGCCGGCCCGCATCGCGTCGGCGTCGAGCGGCGTATGCACCCAGCCGGCCTTCGTCGACAACATCGGCGAGCGCACCGGGCTCACGTACAGCACGTAGTAATAGGTCCGCTCGAACGCCGAGAAGCGCGCGTGGAAATCGTCGGGCATCGGCTTCGCCCACTGCACGCCGATCGTCTTCGGCAGGAAGGCATTGGGACCGCGCACCCACGAGATATCGACGCGCTCAAGTTCGGTGTCGAAATGCACGACCTGCCCGAGCCCGTGCACGCCGCGGTCTGTGCGGCCCGCCACGGTGGTCTGCACGGGTGTGCGCATGAATTCGCGCAGCGCCCGCTCGAGTTCGTCCTGCACGGTGTTGCCGTGCGGTTGCGACTGCCAGCCCGCGAACGCCGAACCGTCGTACTGAACGCCTAACGCAATGCGCTTCACGACAGCGGCGCGAGGGTCGAGAGCAACGCGCGGGCTTCGGTGCGCGTGGCCGGATCGTTGGCTTCGATCACTTCGTTGATGAGGGCGCGGGCACCCGCGAGGTCGCCGAGTTCGATGTACTCGGACGCCAGTTCGAGCTTGTTGCGCGCGATGCGGCCGAGATCGGCCTGCGTGAACGCCGGCAACGGCTGCGCGGGACTCGGCGGCAGTTCGAGGTCGAAGTCGAGCTTCAGCGCGCCGAAGCCCGCCGCGCCCAAACCCGCGACGGCGCCGTGACCGGCGGTGCCGGCCGTGATTTCATCGGCGATGTGCGGGGCGTCGTCGTCCGGCTCATGTGCGGCAAAGGCTTGCTGCGCGGTCGTTTCGGGCGAGGCGACCGGTTGCGTCGACAACGGGGCGGCTGGCTCCGCATTGCCGGTGGGCGCTTCGACGCGCGGCGGCAATGGCATGTCGAGGCTGCTGAACGCGTCCACGGCGTCGCGCGGAAATGCCGATGGTGCGGGTGGCGTGGGTTGAATCGGTGCTGCGGTATCGCTGTGCGGTTGACCGAGCGGCGCGGTTGCGTCAGGTTCGGCCGGGTGTTGCGTGAAATCGATCGCGGGGGCAGGAACCGGGTTTTGCGGCTCGGCCAAGGGCTGTTGGGGCTCGGCCGGTGGGGTTGCCGGGGTGTTTGTTGTGGCCTCGCTTCCCGTGGATTCGTCGTCCCATTGCAGACGATGAGCGCGCTCTTCCTGCGGTGCCGATTCGGGGCGAGGTTCGAGTGGATCGCGCGACAGAGCCTCGGCGGCGGGTTCCGCGCCGACGGCAGGGCTTGCGGCTGTGGCTGCGGTGTTGAGGGTTTCCTGAGGGGCGGTTGCTGGGGCGGCGGTTGCGTCAGGTTCGGCCGTGGAGTGTTCTGTGGCTGCGTGTGCCGGTGCTGCAAGGTCGGCTGCGGCACGTTCTGCCGCAGCGTGCTCTGCTGCTGCCGGTTCGGCTGCCGCGCGTTCGGCTGTAGCGCGTTCCGCTGCGGCCTGCTCAGCTGCCGCACGCTCGGCCGCAGAGCGCTCCGCTGCCGCCTGCTCCGCTGCCACACGCTCGGCTGTGGCGCGTTCCGCTGCGGCCTGATCAGCTGCCGCACGCTCGGTCTCAGCGCGCTCTATTGCTGCCTGCTCCGCCGCCGCCTGTTCGGCTGCCGCATGTTCGACCGCTGCGTGCTCTGCTGCTGCCTGCTCGGCCGCCAACGCAGCCGCCTGCCGAGCCGCTTCATCACCGTGCACATCCGACGCTTCCTGCGCCGCCGTCTGCCCGCGCGCCGAAGCATCGTCCTGCGAATCGCCCGCCTGCGCCGACTGCGCCATTTCGGGATTCACCGCATCCGCCGTATGACCCTCAGCCGTCTTCTCGCGCTTGCGGCGACCCATCCGCAGAGCCGAGAGCAGCACGACCAGCGCGGCGCCAATCGCCGCAGCGATGCTCAGATTCCGCTGCGACATGCCATCGTCATT